>JAHRWC010000045.1 GCA_019090365.1 Flavobacteriaceae bacterium | reverse complement strand
TTTAATTAATTTTTGAATAAGATTTTTAATTATTTCATTTCAAAAACATTATTTTCAATATTAATATCCGCCATCAATTTTGAAGGGTCAATTTCTACACTTTTTATCTTTTTATCAGTTTTATAGGAAAAATTATACGTTGGATTTGCCCAAGCCCAATCACTTAAAACTGTACGTTTAACTGAAGGATTTGGGTTTGGTTTATCGCTACGCATCATTTGTAAAGGAATATAAAAAGACTCTTCAGAACCATCTTCATATCGCACTGTCAAATCTATTGGCATTGGCATTAATCCGATACGTTGCAATTCAAGTGTTGTTTCAACTCCTTCCGAAGTAACATTTGTAATTCCATAATCTATTGTATTGGTTGTTTGTGTCCAATCCATTAAATACCAATCTAATTCTGCTCCAGAAACTTTTTCAGCTACTCTAATAAAATCATTTGGAGTTGGATGTTTGAATTTGAATTCAGAAAAATACCTCTTAATAGTTTTATCTCTAGCTTCTTCTCCTATAATATATCCTAATTGAGCCATAAATACTGCTCCTTTACTGTAGGCTCCAATTCCATATCCACTATTACTTTCATATCTATCTGCATGGGTACTTTGAGGTTGTTCACTTGCACTTTTTGCAATATAATTATACCCTCGATAAGAGCCAGTAAATGGATTTTCTTTGTTTTGTTTCATTACTTCATTCATCGCTTTATTTGAAATAAATGATGTAAAACCTTCGTCCATCCATTCATGTTTACTTTCGTTAGTTGCTAACAAAAATTGAAACCATGTATGAGCCAATTCATGAGAAGTAACTCCTACTAAACTACTGAACTTACGATTACCTGTAATTAGAGTACACATAGCGTATTCCATACCACCATCTCCACCTTGTATCACAGAATATTGCTTGTAAGGATATTGACCAATGTGGGTATTAAAGTATGTTAAAAGCTCAGCTGTTTTAGGTTGTAAATTCTTCCAGTTTTCAATGATATCTGGGTTATTTTTGTAATAAAAATTTAAGGTTACGCCATTAGGACCCTCATAAGTATCATGAATGTATTCATTATCTGCAGCCCAAGTAAAATCATGTACATCTGGCGCATTAAAATGCCAGACACGTTTCTTTTTCTTTGTCTTTTTACCTAATCCATCTTTATCTGCATTTTGTAAATATCCTGTTCCTCCAATAATAAAATCTCTATCGATAGCAATTTTTACATCAAAATCTCCCCAAACTCCATGAAATTCACGAGAAATATAAGGATCGGCATGCCATCCTTGAAAATCATATTCAGCTAATTTTGGAAACCATTGAGTCATCGAATAAGCAACTCCTTCTTTATTATTACGTCCAGATCTTCTAATTTGTAAAGGAACTTGTGCATCCCATTTCATATTAAAAGTTGTACTAGTGCCAGGTAATATTTCTTTATTTAATACTACTTCTAAAACAGTACCTACTACTTTATATTTTAAAGAATTTTTATCTTGAGTTAAAGAATTCACTTTGATGAAACCCATCTCTGAAGGTTCTAATTTTGAAATTCTATCACCAACTCGACCATCAGGATCACTTATCGTTCTTGATCGAACATCCATTTCACTTCCTGGCTGAAAAGCATTAAAATATAAATGATAGAATACTTTTCTAAGTGTGTCGGGTGAATTATTTGTATAAACTATTTCTTGATTTCCTTGATATTGGTGTTTTTCAACATCAAAATCAATATCCATTTTATAAGAAACCTTTTGCTGCCAATACGATGTATTGTTTTGAGCAAAAGAAGTTTGAATTGCTAAGAATAGGAATACAATATTTAAAACAATCTTCATGAGCTAATTTTTGTTGTTATTAAAAGGCAAAAAAAATCCCTATTCATTTTTAAATCTGAATAGGGATTGTTTATCTGGTTTACATTTTACTTGCCATAATTAAGGCATTGTAAAGGTTAGCCATTTTTCCAGACTTTGATATTTTATTAAAGTTATCTGTGTTAGATTCATCTCCACCTAATATAACTGGTGAATTTGAAGATAATCCACTATCCATAAGTACTTGCTTAACTTGTTTTGCAGAAAGTTTTGGATAATATGAACGTATTACTGCAGCTACTCCAGCTACTCCTGGCGAAGCCATTGAAGTACCTTGTAAGTATCGGTAATTGTCTAATGGTGTAGTCGCCCAAATTTTTACTCCTGGCGCAAATAAATCTACATTTGAAACTCCATAGTTAGAAAAATTCGCAACCATTTCACTTCCGTATTTATAATTTAAAGCTCCAATAGTAATAAAAGTATCTCCTACTTCACCACCAGTTCCTTTTTGATCATTAGGATATACTTGTACAGTATCTAAATTTATACCTTCATTTCCAGCAGCATTTACAATTAATACATCATTATCTGAAGCATATTTAATTGCATCCCATACCCATTCTGGGTTTGGAGAATAATATTTACCGAAACTTGTATTAATTACTTTAGCTCCATTATCAACTGCATATCTTATTGCTAAGGCAATGTCTTTATCATACTCATCACCATCTGGTACGGCACGAATTACCATTATTTCTACATTACTAGCAACTCCATTCATCCCAACACTATTGTTACGTTGAGCAGCAATGATACCAGCAACATGTGTTCCGTGCATAGCATCTTCTTTTTTAGGATCTGGTCCATCTACATCATTATTTCCATAATTAGTATCTGTAATATCATCTGGATTATCTCCTAACACTCCTCTGTAGTTTTTCTCTAAGTTGAAGTGAGTTTCTAATCTTCCTCCAAAATATTCAACACCACCATTTAATTGCTCAATTGCATCTGGCACTGTATCAGCAAAACCTAGCATTTGACTTAGTATTCCAATTTGTTGTTGGTCAGCTTCTGAAGGATTTTTGATATTTGATAAGTCTTTTTTAGTATAATCTTCTTTTCCAAATCTCTTTGCCATTGCCTTATGCGCTGGTTTTACATTAGACAGAATACCTTCATAACGTGTTTTATTAGCTGTTACCTCTTGTACTTCTTTTTCATATTCAGCTAAAGCTTTTTTATATATTGCATAGTCTTCACGATCTGCTGCGCTTATTGAAGATTCTGCCTTTCCTTTAAATTTTGGGCCTAATTTCTTAATATATCTTGCATACTCAAGATTTTCAGCAATTATATCTCCTAAGAAGTTCCATCCATGAATATCATCTATATATCCATTTTTATCATCATCTTTTCCGTTATTAGGTATTTCATCTTTATTTACCCAAATAACATTTTTAAGGTCTTCATGTTCTACATCAATACCACTATCTATTACAGCAACAATTACATTTGTTCCTTTTCTAGTATTTAATATTTCATTGTAGGCTTTATCTACACTCATTCCTGGTATAGTATCAGTCACTAAATCGGCAGCACCCCAGGTTTTAAGAGCATCTCCTTCTGTAGGAGTAACTTTTAAAGGTAAGGTGTCTATATTACTTATTGGTGTTGACAAAATTGGCGCAACACTACTACCACAACTTGTCAATACAATAGCTGCAGTGGTTACAATTAAAAATGGTTTAAAAATTTTCATAGATAATTTAATTAAAGATTTCATTAAATGTAAAACTCTCATTTAGGCGAATCCCTTTTTCTGTTTGTTTTACTGTTATTATTTGATTATGAGCATCATGCTCCAAAAATAAATAATAATTATTTTCGGCGGCACTATTTAGTAATTTTTCTTTTTCTGGTAAAGTAAGTAATGGACGAGTATCATATCCCATAACAAATGGCAATGGCAAATGGCCTGCAGTTGGCAATAAATCGGCCATAAATACAATTGTTTTTCCTTTGTAATTTATATGAGGTAGCATTTGTTTTTCAGTGTGTCCATCTGCGAAGAATATTCCAAAATCTAATTCTTTCGCTTCTGAAAAATCTGTACTTGAATTTGCAACAAATTTAAGTTGTCCACTTTCTTCCATAGGAAGAATATTTTCTTTCAGAAATGAAGCTTTTTCTCTTCTATTAGGGTTAGTTGCCCAATCCCAATGTTTTTGGTTACTCCAAAAGTTTGCATTTTTAAAAGCAGGTTCATATCCTGTTCTATCTTTATTATGTTGGATACTCCCACCACAATGGTCAAAATGGAGATGAGTTAAAAAGACATCGGTAATATCATCTCTATGAAATCCATGCTTTTTTAGAGAAGCATCTAGGTTTTCATTTCCCCATTGGTAATAATATCCAAAGAATTTCTCACTCTGTTTATTACCCATTCCAGTATCAATAAGCGTAAGTCGATTTCCATTCTCGATTAAAAGGCATCTTGAAGCAATATCGATCATGTTATTATCATCAGCAGGATTTGTTCTAGACCAAAGAGTTTTAGGCACAACACCAAACATTGCGCCTCCATCTAGCTTAAAATTTCCAGCTTCAATAGGGAATAATTTCATAAGTCTGCAAATTAAGAAAACATGTTAAAATAAGTAGCATTCTTATGATTTTATTATGACTTTATTTGCTGAAAAATCATTATTTTTTAAAATTCATATGTTTTAACAGATCAAGACCAAATGTTATTATATTTTGAATTTCATCAGTACGTGCAATATGTAGGTATTTAAATATCATTAAAGCTTCACCATTACTTTCTATATGATAGATTTCATGTTCTTCTAAATACTTTATTAGATCTTCTGTAAAGAATGAACGAATTGCTTCCTCATCTTCCCCGCTTAATAGAAATTTACCTGAAAAACTTGAATTTTCTTTGAAGTTAATATCTTTATTTGCACCAGAAAACACTCTAACTCTACTAAATATTTTATCGAAAAGACCTTCTTTATCTATAATAAATTTTGGAATTTCTGTTGGTAAATGAATGATTTGAACGGTTGTTTGATACACTTCTAAGGCAAGTAATGCACCTTCATCAAATACAATATCGGCTATTTCCCATTGTGCTTTATTTTCTGCATCTAATCCTTTTAAAGAATTGCTTTTCATTTCAATAGGACGTGATTCGAAAAAGTGAAAATTTCTTAAATATGAAGTATTCCAATCTACATCACGTTGAAATGACCATCCGTTTGTATTCGCTAATTTTTGCAAGCGAATTTGTCGTTGTGATATTCGTTTTTTAACACGTCCAGTAATAATTTTTAATGCTCTATTATGACTAGTTGAAGCTACATGGTTATCTAAACCAATTAGCCTTACTTCGCCTCCTTCATTATCATGTATTCTTTTAAAATCTATGATATTTTCCATTATTGAAAGATCAACTAAACGTGTTTGAGACATATCTATTTGAACATTAGAACCTCTAGGTATATCTTCAAGTAATTTATCCAGCTTTAAAGCGTATAAAAAATTTGCAATTCCTTTTAATTTAACATCATAAGTTCCATTCTCTAAAAGATATACTTTAGAACCTGATTTATAAATCATTTTAAAGAACTTAATAAATCCAACTTTTGCTAAAAGAATATGCAAAATAAGTGCGACTAATATCCCTCCAAATATTCCGTACAATAAATCTGTATATAGTGTAATTATTAGAGTTGACGACAAAAACAATAATTGCTCGACTCCCTGATCGTATGCGTGCTTAAAAACTTTTGGTGAAGCTAATTTAAAACCTGTATGTACTAATATTGCAGCTAAAGCAGCTAATGGAATACTTCTTAAAACAGGAGCTAAAATAAGCACAAAGAGAATTAAAAAAATACCATGATAAAGGTTGGACCATTTTGTTTTTGCATTACTATTTACATTTACTGTACTACGAACAATTACAGTAATAATTGGTAAACCACCTAATGCTCCTGAAACCATCGTACTCAGACCTACACCTATTAAATCTTTATTTAGGTTGGTAGTACGTCTATAAGGATCTAATTTATCTACAGCTCTAGCACTTGCAAGTGTTTCGACTGAAGCAATCATTGTAATAGATAATACGGTCAACCAAAAAGGTAATGTCCCAATCATTCCGAAATCTGGATGCATAATACTATCGAGTGGATTATCAGGAATATCAATAAGTAATTCTGGTCCTACTCCGTATGTATTACCAAAGAATGATATAGAATGTTCATTGAAAAAGTCAAACCCAAAAACAATAGGCAATGACAATAACAGCACCCACATTGGTGCGGGTATTATTTTAATGAATTTCTGATTAATTTTTTTATAAAATATAAGCACTAAAATTCCTGATAAAGCTACTATAAATACAAAAGGATTTATCTCTGGAATTTTATAAATCACATCTACAAGTGTTCCTATAGTTGATTTTGCAGAGGAAGTAGTACCTAAAGCATAGTGAATTTGTTTTGAAAATATTATTACACCAATTGCAGCTAATATACCATGCAATACTGAAGAAGGTAATAATTTAGCAAACCTTCCCATTTTAAGTAGACCTAAAATAATTTGAATTCCACCAGAAACAACAATTGCAGCTAATACAAAATTTATATTTCCTTCTAA
>JAHRWC010000044.1 GCA_019090365.1 Flavobacteriaceae bacterium | reverse complement strand
GTTCTTTCCTTTCTATATCGAGCAATAAAAGGAATCGTACAATCCTCATTTAATAAGGCAACTGTATTTTTAATTCCGTTTTCAGGGAGTTGAGTTTTTGATAGAATAAACTGAAGAAGATTCGACATAAATTTTATTACATAAATACACGTACGAATGTAATAAATTCATCGATATTCTAACTAAAATACTAAGCCTTTAAAAGAATTTTGATATAGATAATTTTAAGAAACTATCTTGTTGAAAATTTGATAAAATAAATTCATTTGAATCTATATTATTAAAAATTCTTGCCTCAATTTCAGCTTTCCAACTAGTTCCTATTCGACGTGATGCTTCAATACTAAATATCTTTGAACTTTGATCTAAATCTGTAAGCCCTCCAATCAAAATTGAAGTATCTTGAGTATCATTAAATGCGATTCTACTTCCGAAGAAAACATCATTTTGCATTGAGCTTAAAGCTAATTCGTCACGTTCATCGTATAAATATTCTCCTAAAATTCCTATATCCAAACCATTACCGTCAATGTTGCTGAACGTATACTCTAGCCCTGCAACCATTGCAAAAAAGTCTTGAGCTTTTGAACTTCGATATATAGATTCTAATTTCCAAAGAAATGCATTGTGAGTTACTTGTAAATCAATCCCAGTCTGATTTATAACAGGATAAAAAGCATTAATGTTTCCTTGCGTATCAAAAGTGAACAATGGTTCTCTTCCATTTCCATAAAAGTGTGAAATACCCACATCAAAAGCTCCAAAATAATGTGACCATCGAAAGGCAACATCTTGACGCCATTCTTCTGCACTACTTTCGTACTTTATATCATCTTTATCTATTGCCAGAGGAAAACGTAATCGCCCTTTTTCACCAGGAAATGTTCTTTTTCTATGATAGGGAAGGTAAAATAAATCAAATGTTCCAAAAGCATCCGATGACCAAGTAAATTGAGCCATTGGTTGCCCTAGTTTATCCTCCCCATCAAAAGATTCTACTTGATCGGTTTGATTAATAATATCAACTAAATGATTACTTTCGGTAACTCCCCAATATATTTTTTTCAGCCCAAGACTTAATTCCCATTTTTTTTTTACTTTTTGATAATAGAGTTCACGTATATCCCAATGAGTACGTTCCTCATCTCTATCTAAACGAAAAAACCCTGTAAGGTTTACACTTTCATAACCTTCATTCCATTGTATAGAATATTCAGGAGTAAGTGCTATTGAAGGATAATGATCTTTTTGATTAGTAAAAGCAGCTTCATCATAAAAATATTTATACTCAGCTTCTACTTCTAATTCGAAATCATGTATTACTTTTTTTACATTTTCAGTTTGAGCTTGAATACGATTAATATTCAAAATAAAAACAAAAAGAGAACTATATAAAATTATTTTTGAAAACATTTATTTATCAATTTTGAAAAGCAATACTGTTTCATTATAGCTATTAATCACCATTAACTAACCATTTAAATGAAGCCAAAACGAACAGTATTGCTAGTGTTTTTAAACCTTATTATTTTCCTGCTCTTTTAAGTGCAGCTTGAGAGAAATCTTCTTCAGTAAGATTTGATTCAAAATTATAATCACTAAAATTCAACACCGTTTCCTTATTACTTTGATGATTTACCATAGTAAAAACTCCAGCTCTCCAATACTTGTTTTTGTATTGTTTGTAATTCGAGTAGGTCAATGTTTTTAATAATGAATTTTTACGATCATAAAATTCAACTTTTTCAAAACGATATCCTTTGTCTTTATTATACGTAACTAACCGTTTTGTATAACCTGATTTTGGATCTACAGGATCTTGTTCGACCGTTAATAGGTTTCCTTTTTCTTCGACAAATTTATATGTGTATTTTTCTATTTCTTGTGAGGATAAGTCTTCATAAGCAAATTCACTTCCAACAAAAGGCCCTGATTTATTGTTTGAAGAAATTCGTTTCACTCTTTTAATAGAAGGCAAGTATAGCCATTGATCATCTGACCCAACTTTGTGAGTAAAAGTAAGTGTTGAGGTACCTTTTACATCTTTAGGGCTTTTAAAAACAATTAAAGATTTATCACCATCTGCAGTTAATTCTAAAGTTTTAGTAGTTAATAACCGTTCACTTGTTTGCCCATTTTTATTTTTTAGTGTCATTTTTAATTCTACAATAGAACTAATAAAACCTTCATCAGCTTTTTCTGCAGCTTTAGCAATTTCAATTCCTCTTGCTTCTGAGGTTTGTGCATTTACAGTTCCAAAAAGTGCAATTGCGATACTTGTTATAATTATTTTTTTCATCTTTTTATAATTTTTATTATTCGTTAATATCTTTTTTACTTGTTAAAATTAAGAGTGATGGAAGTAGGATAAAATCAATGATTAATGCTGCAGTAATGATAATTACAGTGATTCTTGCCATATAACTATTTAATGCAAATGAAGAAGTGGAAAGCACTGCAAACCCTGCAATTAATACGATTGTTGTTGTCACTAATGCCTTTCCAACGGTTTCAAAAGCATAGACTACTGCTTCTTTTGCCGTATACCCTAATTCGCGTCTTGCTCTAATAAATTTGCTCATAAAATGAACAGTATCATCTACAATAATTCCTAGAGTCATTCCAAAAACGATGACCATTCCAGTATTAATTTGTGCTTTATAAAGTGCCCAAAAACCAAAACCAATCAAGACAGGGGTAACATTAGGAATAATACTCAACATTCCTAGCTTAAAACTTCGTAATGCCAACATAAGAACAAGAGATATTAATATTAATGCAATGATGTTTCCTTTTAACATACTTTCAGCTTGTCTAAACCCTAACTTTGAAAACATAAGCATTGGACTTACTGCAATGGCATGCATTTCTGGAGGTGTGTTGTCAACAAGCCATTTTTCTACTTTTTCTGAAAAAGCAATCATATCTGGACTGTCAAGGTTTTTTAATGTAACGGTGACCCTTGATTCTGATTTATCTACATTAATTTGATTGTTTAAATCAAGTCCGAAGGGTAATGATAGTTCATATAACAATAAGTATTGCGCAGCTTCTTCACGATTATCCGGAACTTTATAAAAATACTCATCATCGCCATGCATAGATCGATTTACACGCCTAGCAACTTCACTAAAAGCATTTACATGGACAACTTCAGGTTGTTCATTTAGCCAATTTTCAAATTCATTTAATTTTTGAAGGTATTGTGGGTTATTAATTCCTCCGCTTTCACCACTTCCAATAGAAAATTCTATATTATAAATTCCTGTAAGGTTTTCACTTATATAATCTGTATCGGATCTAAAAGTGACGCTTTCATCAAAATAATTAATGAATTCATCATTAAAAGTATTTTTAGTAGCTAAAAATGTTAAACCTCCTATAATTACAATAGATATAATAGTAAGTCGAACAGGTTGTTTTATTACAAATTCACCAAGTAATGTGTATCCATTCTTTTTTGGTTTAGTTTGTTCTTTAATCGCTTTTGTTTTCACTGGGAAAATAGCCATTAAAGCAGGTAATGTAGTTGTTGAAAATATAAATGCCATTGTCATCCCAAATGCAGTAATATTTCCTAAATCCCAGAAAGGAGGAACCTCACCAAAATTCATAGTTAAAAAACCAATCACGGTTGTTAAACTTGTAATTAAGACTGGCATAAAGTTTAGTCGAACAGATTCGGTTAAGGCTTCAATTTTATTTAACCCTTCTTTTCGCATTTTTTGAAGCATCGTAACCAAAATATGAATACTATCTGCCACTGCGAGAGTAAGAATCATGGTTGGGAATACAGAGGATGGAGGAGTTAATTTTATTCCCATTAAGCCTACAAAACCTACAGCACTAATGATTGAAAAAATTACAACAAAGAATGTTGCGATTGTACTATAGATATTTCTAGTTAAAACAAAAGTAACAACGATTACTATAATTAACATGATGAGTGTTAATGCTAAATCATTCATTGATGATTCAAAAAAAGCAGTGTTTAGAGGTACCAATCCAGATGAGTGTATTTCGAAATTGGGATGTTTTTCTTTAAAGTCACTTACCATGTTTCGTACAAAAGCTGTTACTTCAGGAATTTCTTTTGCACTATCAATTCCAGGAAGTTTTACCGTAATATTAATAGCGGTAATGCTCCCTTCTTCATTTAGAATACGATTTACTAACAGAGGTTCTTTTAGCGCTTTCTCTCGAATATCGTTGATTTCAGAATCTGTTTTTAATGAAGATTCATAAGAAAGATCATCTACATATAAATCGTCTTCAACAGCGCTTGTATGTTGAAAATTTGTAACAGCATCAACTCTTGAAGAGAAAGGAGTATTCCAAGATTCAGCAGTAAGTTCCTCAATTGCTGCAAGATTTTCTTTTGTGAAAATATTCTTGTTAGCAGGGGAGAGAACTAAGAGAACATTGTCATCCTTTGTGTATTTATCTTGAAGAGCATCAAATGCTTCTAATTCTGGATTGGATTCACTGAAAAATACATGATAGTCTCCATCAAATTCCATATTTCCTTGAGACCCTAGTCCCATGGTTAAAATGAAAGTTGCTATTAACACGAACCATTTCCGTTTGATAATAAATTCTGCCCATTTTTTCGCAAATCGATTAGAGGCATTACTCATTTTTTTTAGTGCGTTCATTTTTTGATTGTTAGTTGACCAGTCATATATGAATGATCAAATTAGTGATTAGATTGATTTAAGTGTAAACGATTGATATATAATTGACCAGTCGTTTATATATTATTAAAAAAAATTATTTTAAAAGTACATTTTTAACCATGTTCATAAAATTGTCTAGTGGATAAGCACTTTGCATTTCTTTCATACTTACCATAGAACCTTTACCTGCATCTTCAATAAAAGCTGCAATATCTTCAGCTTTCATAGTATTTGTTATTTCATTTGCATCTTGTGCTTCTTGTATTACTTCAGTAATTAAGGAAAGAATTAATTCTTCTTTTACCATAATTGCTGTTCTTATATTTTCATTATGTTCAGCCATTTCACTCCCAATATTGCATGCCATGCAACCCATTTGACAATTCATTTCATTTTTTAATAAATTGTATCTATAATCATGAAAATCGAACAATCGTTTTTTAGGAGAAATTGATTTATCTTCTAAAATTACACGGCCATGTGTAAAATTTAAATTAAAATATCGATCGATCGCTTTAACGGCAAAATCTTCTTTACTTTCAAAATAAAAGTAAAACGATCCTTTTGGTATTTCTGCAGCTTTAACAATGTCATTTACACTTGTAGCATTATAGCCTTTTGACCATAATAATTCTATTCCTTTGTCTAAAAGGAATTCAGCTTTGCGATCGTGTTTAATTGTTTTTGACATTTTTAATGAAAGGGCAAATATATGACCACTCGTCTATAAAATAAAATTATTGATTGTTAATTTTTTGATAATTATTATAATATACTGAAAATAAACACTTTGCAATTAATTAATTGTCATTCCATTTGAAACCCCATCTTCATCTGGATTTACAAATACTAATTTTCCTTCTGGTGTTTCTGTCATTAAAATCATTCCTTCACTATCTACTCCTCTTAAAGCACGAGGTGCAAGATTTACTAATACTGTAACTTTTTTACCAACAACTTCTTCCGCGGAAAAACTCTCAGCAATTCCAGAAACAATCGTTCGAACATCGATTCCTGTATCTACTTTTAACACCAATAACTTTTTAGCTTTTGGCATTTTCTCAGCTTCAATAATAGTTCCAACTCGCATGTCTAATTTTGTAAAGTCATCAAAAGTACAAGTGTCTTTTTGAGCATCAACTACACGATTTGCAGCTTCGTTTGCTTTTTTACTTTGTTCTAATTTTTCCAATTGAGCTGTAATTTGTTTGTCTTCTATTTTACTGAATAACAATTCACCTTTTCCAATGGTATGTCCTTCAGGAAGTAACACTTTATCTGTTGCTACATCATTCCATTGTGGTGCATTTTCAAGTTCAGCATAGTTTAATATATTTCTTAATTTATCTGTAGTAAAAGGCAAGAAAGGCTCACTTAACACAGCTAAAGCTGAAGCGATTTGTAATGAAATGTACATTACTGTTTTCGTTCTTTCTTCATCTGTTTTAATAGTCTTCCAAGGCTCCTCATCTGCCAGGTATTTGTTTCCTAAACGCGCAACTTTCATTAAGGAAGCTTGTGCTTCTCTAAAACGATAACGTTCAATAGAACTTTCAATAACAGAAGGGTATAGTTTCAACTCAGCTAAAACTTCTGCATCAACATCAGATAGCGTTGAAGGTGCTGGAACAATACCGTCGTAATATTTATTCGTTAAGACCACAACACGGTTGATAAAGTTTCCGAAGATGGCAACTAACTCATTATTATTTCTCGCTTGGAAATCACTCCAAGTAAAATCATTGTCTTTGGTTTCAGGTGCGTTTGCCGTTAGCACATAACGCAATACATCTTGTTGATTTGGAAATTCTTCTAAATATTCATGCAACCAAACCGCCCAATTTTTACTGGTAGATATTTTATTTCCTTCCAAATTTAAAAACTCATTAGCAGGTACATTGTCTGGTAAAATATAAGACCCTTCAGCTTTTAACATTGATGGAAAAATTATACAGTGAAACACAATGTTATCCTTTCCTATAAAGTGAAGCATTTTAGTGTCCTGATCTTTCCAATATGGCTCCCAATCTTTTCCTTCTCTTTCAGCCCATTCTTTGGTAGCAGAAATGTATCCAATTGGCGCATCAAACCAAACGTATAATACTTT
>JAHRWC010000007.1 GCA_019090365.1 Flavobacteriaceae bacterium | reverse complement strand
CTCTAATTTAAGTTAAACATCTCTATTCAACATCAACCAAAGTTGGTCTTTTAATTCAACCAATCCTTGCTGAGCAACGGCAGAAAAGAACAAATAAGGAATTCCGTCAAAATCTTTATCTAATTCCTCCTTCATTTCTGCTTGTAATTCTTCGTCAAGCATATCACTTTTGGAGATAGCTACCAAACGATCTTTATCCAACATTTCTGGATTGTAACGTCTTAATTCATCCAACAAAATATCGTATTGTTTTTTAATATCATCAGCATCAGCAGGAATTAAAAACAATAAGGTAGAGTTACGTTCAATGTGACGTAAAAAACGATGACCAATTCCTTTTCCTTCTGCAGCTCCTTCAATAATTCCAGGAATATCTGCCATCACAAAGGATTGAAATTCACGATATTTTACAATCCCTAAATTCGGTTTAAGAGTCGTAAACTCGTAATCTGCAATTTTAGGTTTTGCAGCAGTAATAACAGATAATAAAGTTGACTTACCAGCATTCGGGAATCCAACTAAACCTACATCTGCTAACACTTTTAATTCAAGCGTAATATTAACTTCTTCACCTTCTAAACCAGGTTGTGCGTACCTTGGAGTTTGGCGTGTTGAACTTTTAAAATGATTATTTCCTAAACCACCTTTTCCACCTTGTGCAACAATCCTTTTTTCTCCATCTTCTGTAATTTCAAAAAGTATGTTTTGAGTTTCTGAATCACGGATAACGGTTCCTAGAGGTACATCGATAAATACATCGGTACCATCGGCACCTGTACTTGTTTGCTTACTTCCATTTTCACCATGAGTGGATTTAAAATGCCTTTTATGTTTTAAGTGGAACAATGTCCACATATTTTTATTAGCACGAATAATAATATGACCTCCACGACCACCATCTCCACCATCAGGGCCTCCCTTAGGAATATACTTTTCTCTACGTAAATGCGCAGATCCTCTTCCTCCTTTTCCGGAAGTTACATGCAACTTTACGTAATCAACAAAATTCCCTTCAGTCATGTTATTCTTTATTTATTTAATATTATAAAGTATCGATTACTTCACATAAACGGTCTGTAATCTCTTCAATAGAACCAACACCATCTACTCCGTAATACTTATCTTGATCTGCGTAATAATCTTTTAATATAGCAGTTTTCGTTTCGTATTCATTAAAACGATTACGTATTTTACTTTCATCTTGATCATCCGATCTTCCACTAGTTTCACCTCTTTTCAACAAACGTTCAACTAGTAAATTTTCAGGTACTTCTATTGCAACCATTCCGTTGATTCCTTCACCTTTTTCAGCTAGAAAATCATCTAAAGCTTTTGCTTGAGATTCAGTTCTTGGAAAACCATCAAAAATAAATCCTTTTGCATCAGCATTTTTTTCAACCTCAGCCTTCAACATATCAATCGTTACTTGATCAGGCACTAAATCACCATGATCCATATACGATTTTGCTAAAGTCCCTAATTCAGTTTCATTTTTAATATTATATCGGAATACATCACCAGTCGAGATATGCATTAAACTATATTTTTCTTTTAATACATCTGCTTGTGTACCTTTTCCTGCTCCTGGAGGTCCGAACAACACTAAATTTTTCATTTTTTTTGGTTTTAATTTATATACTTCTCTTAAATTTCTTCCTAATCCATTATAATCTAAACCATAGCCAACAATAAAATCGTTTTCTATTTCTAAACCGATATAATCGATTGGATAATTCTTTTTATACGCTTTTGGCTTATAAAACAAAGAGGCAATTTTATAATCTGCAACTCCTTCTTGTTCTAATATTTCGATAATTGTTTCAATGGTATTACCAGAATCAACTATATCTTCTACGATAACTACAGAACGTCCTTTTAAAACTGGATCGGCGCCCATTACAGTGGTGATTTCTCCACTAGAAGAAAGCCCATCATAAGAAGCAACTTTAATAAAACTCATTTCACAATCACCATCAAACCTTTTTATGATGTCGGCTGCAAAGAAAAAAGCTCCATTCAACACAATTAAAAAAACAGGATTCTTGCCTTTATAATCTTCGTTCATTTGAACAGAAACTCCATTGATAGCTTGATTAATTTCAGCTTCTGAAATATAGTTTTCAAAAAATAAGTCGTGTAATTTAATCATTCTGACGTTCCGTATTTTAAAGGTGCAAAGATACGGATTAACTTATTATTTAACGATGTCTTCGCTATTCGATTATAATGATTTATTTTTGTGCTTCATATATTCAATTTATGACGCATTATTTCTCTTCAGATTTTACATTAGGCATCCTTGGCGGTGGACAATTAGGCAAGATGCTTTTGTATGAAACTAGAAAATTCGATATCAAAACGCATGTGTTAGATCCAAGTGCAGAAGCACCTTGTAAAATAGCCTGTAATGGTTTCACTCAAGGTGATTTAATGGATTTTGATACGGTGTATTCCTTCGGAAAAAAAGTGGATGTACTTACGTTCGAAATTGAGAATGTTAATATTGAAGCATTAGAGCAATTAGAAAAGGAAGGAATTACAGTATATCCTTCTCCAAAAACTTTAAAACGTATTAATAATAAATCGATACAGAAAGAATTTTATAGAACTCATCAAATCCCGACTTCACCATTTAGAGTTTTTGATACGATTCAGGAAATAAAAAACGCTATCAATGCTAATGAAATGACATTACCGTTTGTTTGGAAAAGTAGTATGGGAGGTTATGACGGAATGGGAGTTAGCATTATTAGAAATTTAGACGACTTAAATAATCTTAAAGATCAATCTTGTATTTGTGAAGATTTAATTCCTTTTAAAAATGAATTGGCCGTCATAGTAGCTAGAAATCCGAAAGGTGAAATAATAACTTATCCTGTGGTTGAAATGGAATTTCATCCAGAAGCCAATCAAGTAGAATATGTAATCTGTCCAGCAAGAATTGATGATAGTGTAGCTGAAAAAGCTAGAAATGTAGCTGAAAAAGTTTCTGAAGCATACGAACATGTCGGTTTATTAGCCGTTGAAATGTTTCAAACAAAGGATGATGAAATCATCGTAAATGAAGTTGCTCCAAGGCCCCATAACAGCGGGCATTACAGTATTGAAGCTAGTTTAACCAATCAATTTGAACAACACTTAAGAGCTATTTTAAATTTACCTTTAGGCAAAACAGATAGTAAATTAGCTGGGATCATGGTAAATCTCGTAGGTGATGAAAATCATACTGGCGATGTAGTCTATCAAAATATTGAAACTATCTTAGCAATGGAAGGAGTGACTCCACATATTTATGGTAAAAAAGAAACGAGGCCCTTTCGTAAAATGGGTCATGTAACTATTGTCAATAAGGATATTAAAAAAGCACATTCTATAGCTGAAAAAGTAAAAGAAACAATTAAAGTGATTAGTAAATAAACAAAACATTATGAGCAAAGTTGGTATTATTATGGGAAGTACAAGCGATTTACCTGTGATGCAGGAAGCAATCGATGTACTTAAAGGGTTTGATATTGAAGTTGAAGTGGATATTGTATCTGCGCATCGTACTCCTGAAAAACTTTTTGATTACGGGAAAAATGCTCACGAAAGAGGTTTTTCAGTTGTAATTGCTGGTGCTGGCGGTGCTGCTCACTTACCTGGAATGATTGCTTCACTTTCTCCATTACCAGTAATTGGTGTTCCAGTGAAATCTAGAAATTCGATTGATGGATGGGATTCTGTACTATCTATTCTTCAAATGCCAGGAGGAGTTCCTGTCGCTACAGTTGCGCTTGATGGAGCTAAAAATGCAGGTATTCTAGCAGCTCAAATTATTGGATCAAGTGACAAATGTGTTCTTGATAAAATTTTAGCCTATAAAGAAGGATTAAAACTAAAAGTTATTGAAGGCGCTAAAAACATTAATAAAAAAAATTAATACACAACATAATTAATGAACCCATTATTATCACGCTTTGAGTATGCTCCGTTTTCTGCAATTAGAAATACCGATTATTTACATGCAATCAAAGAACTAATTACACTTACAAATAAAGAAATTGAGAAAATCACAAATAATAGTGAAGCTCCTTCTTTTTCAAATACAGTAGAAGCATTAGATTATACTGGCATGCAACTAGATCGTGTGACAAGTATATTCTTCAATTTGAATAGCGCCGAAACCAATGATGAAATTCAAAAAATTGCACAAGAAGTTTCTCCTATACTTTCAGATTTTAAAAACGATCTTCTTTTAAATGAAGTATTGTTTCAAAGAGTAAAAGAGGTTTATAATCAAAAAAATACTCTTGACTTATCTCAAGAACAGAAAACACTGTTAGACAATCAATACAAAGGATTTTCAAGAAACGGCGCCAATCTTTCCGAAGTTAAAAAAGAAACCTTACGAAAAATAGACACTGAACTTTCAAAACTAAAACTCACTTTTGGAGAAAATGTCTTGGCTGAAACCAATGCATTTGAAATGCATATTACTAATGAAAATGATCTTTCTGGTTTACCAGATGGAGTTAAAGAAATGGCTGCTTTAACAGCCAAAGAAAAAAATAAAGAAGGTTGGGTTTTCACCTTAGATTATCCTAGTTATGTTCCTTTTGTAACCTATGCAGATTCAAGAGAGTTACGTAAAAAAATGTCATTGGCTTTTGGTTCAAAAGCGTTTCAAAATAATGAATTTGACAACCAAGAAAATGTTTTAAAGATTGTAAACCTACGTCATCAAAGAGCTGAATTATTAGGCTACGATTCTCATGCGCATTTCATTTTAGAAGAACGTATGGCCAAAACAGCCAAAAACGTATTCGATTTTTCAGAAGAATTATTAGAAAAAGCGAAACCTGCTGCATTAAATGAATTTAATGAGTTAGAGTCATTTGCAAAAGAATTAGATCAAATTGATCATCTTGAAAAATGGGATGGTGCATATTATTCAGAAAAATTAAAACAGAAACTTTTTAGTTTAGATGACGAATTGCTGAAACCTTATTTTAAACTTGAAAATGTAATTCAAGGTGTTTTTACAGTTGCCAATAAATTATTCGATTTAAATTTCGAAGAAAAAAATGATATCGACAAATATCATGAAGATGTAAAAACATATCGAGTTACAAACAACGAAGGTGATTTAGTGAGTACTTTTTATGCAGATTTTCATCCTAGAGCAGGAAAACGTGGAGGTGCATGGATGACATCTTACAAACCTCAATACGTTCAAAATGGAACCATGGAACGCCCACATGTTTCAATTGTATGTAATTTTACAAAACCTACCGAGAGTAAGCCTTCTTTACTTACGTTTAATGAAGTAACTACTTTATTCCATGAATTTGGTCATGCCTTACATGGTATGTTGGCAAATACAACTTATAAAGGCTTGTCTGGAACTAGTGTGTTTTGGGATTTTGTTGAGTTACCAAGTCAAGTATTAGAGAATTGGTGTTATGAAAAAGAAACACTTGAGCTTTTTGCAACTCATTTTGAAACAGGTGAATTAATACCTATGGAATTGGTTGAAAAGATAAAAGCTTCAGCTGCTTTTCAAGAAGGTATGAAAACCATGAGACAATTAAGTTTTGGATTGTTAGACATGGCTTGGCACAGTCAAGATCCTTCAGAAATAAAAAACATTAAATCGTTTGAAAGTGAAGCATTTTCAAATACTAAATTATATCCTGAAGTTGAATCAAACTGTATGAGTACTGCATTCTCACATATTTTTCAAGGTGGATACTCGGCAGGATATTATAGTTATAAATGGGCAGAAGTTCTAGATGCAGATGCCTTTGCTTACTTTAAAGAACATGGAATTTTCAATAAGGAAATTGCAACTAAATTTAAAGATACTGTTCTTTCTCAAGGTGGAACTCAAGATCCTATGGATTTATATGTGAAGTTTAGAGGAAAACAACCTAATCCAGATGCTTTATTAAAAAGAGCCGGGTTGATTTAATTATGGATTTTTTTGCCTCTTTAATAATTGCAATTATAACTGAATATGCTGGTTTATATATAAGATGGTTATTTTTTTTAGGAAAGAAGAGCATTAAAGAATTAAATAAAAGTCCAT
>JAHRWC010000043.1 GCA_019090365.1 Flavobacteriaceae bacterium | reverse complement strand
GATGGAATTGGTAGACATGCTAGACTTAGGATCTAGTGCTTCACGGCGTGGGAGTTCGAGTCTCCCCGCCCGCACCAAAAAAGCTTCTCTTTATAGAGAGGCTTTTTTTATGCAATTTTATGATGATTATCATAAAGACATATTAAAAAATTTACTAATTTTATTAGTATAATAGTCTGATAATGAAAAACATATTATTGCCTACCGATTTTTCAGAGAATTCAAAAAATGCAATTAATTATGCATTAGAGTTTTTTAAAGGAAACCCTTGTAATTTTTATTTTTTAAATACTAAAAAAGTATCAGAATACACTACAGATGATTTTTATACAGCTTCCAATGGAAATACTGTATATGATTCAGTCTTAAAAGATAACCGACAAGAACTTCACAAATTAGTAGATTTTTATCAAAAAAAATACGCTTCAGAAAAGTATGCCTTTATTTCTATAATCAATTTTGATGTATTTATAGATGCGATTAATCAATCGATCAAGGCAAATGATATTGATTTAATTATTATGGGTAGTAATGGTGCAACAGGAGCTAAAGAAGTAGTTTTTGGAAGTCATACTTTAAATGTTATTAGAAATGTAGATTGTCCATTATTAGTGATTCCTGAAAGTTATACCTTAAATCAATTTGAAATAGTTTTATTTACCATTCATAATCATGAGTCTTTTGATATAAAAAAATTAAAACCACTCTTAGAAATCATCAATCATCAGCATGCTTTATTGAAAGTATTAGAAATTAATGATAAAGAATATGATGTTGAAATTGAAAATAAATTTCAGAAACAATTAAAGGAGAAATTTAAAAATATTAACACAGAGTTTTATAAAATTGTAGGTGTATCAACTCCTATAGCTGTTGATTCTTTTGTGCAATTAATTGATGTGGATATGCATACTTCCTTTTTTGAAAAAGAATCTTTTGTAAAACGTTTTGTGTATGGATCAGAAATGGCTAAAATAGATTACGGCACAAAAGTTCCATTGTTGATTTTACATAAATAGCTTTTAATCTACAATTAAGAGCTGCTGTTTTTCAAATTCTTTCAACAATAAAGAAACATAATCACCTATCGAAGTTTTTGCTTTAACTGGGTTTACAATATCAATTGTGCCTTTCCAAATTAACTCACGTTCTTTCGTTGGACAAATGCAATACAAAGTAGTTTCTGTATGGTAAGTTTTTGATTCTTGTAGATAGTCATCGTTAAAATAAATATCCTGACTTTTATAGTAATCATCTCTAAAGTTATTGAAAGATTCATCAAAACTTTTAATCGCTTTTACTAAGGTGACTTTATTTTCTGAACTTATCACTTTTGAAAGTATGATTGCATCAAATCCTGCATCGGTAAGTTGTTTTTCAATAGCATTCAAATCTGTTTCAGATTTTTTATCTGAAGCAAATGAGTTTTCAAAAAAGTCGACGCTTTTTACAGCAATAACATCCTTTTTTTCTAGGGCTACAGCAAGTTCTTTTTCAAACATTCTTCTAGATTCTATATTTTGAGCCATACCAATAATTAATACTTTATTGGCTTCAAATGTTGGATTATCGGGGCTCTTATATTGCTCAACTATTTTACTAGAAGAACAACTAATTAATAATAAAACAAGACTACTGAGGATTAAATTTTTCATGACGAATAGATATAATTATCTAAGATAAGAGTTAAATCATTTTTATAAAATGATAAAAATCAGATTTTTAGAGTATTGATAATTAGTGATTAAAGATGAATTTTAAGCACATCATATAATTTTGGTACAGTCACTTTACAATGGTAAACATCCTGAATTTTTACGCGTAATGTATTTATTGAAGAAGGTTCTCCATGTACTAAAAATACAGTTTCTATTACATTTTTAATACCTCCCATCCACTCAAGAATTTCTTTTTGATCTGCATGTGCAGACAAACTTTCTATTTGATGTACTTGTGCATTAACAGGATAGTATTTGCCATAAAATTTAATTTCATGAGCGCCTTCTAATAATTGTCTTCCTCTAGTTCCTTCTGCCTGATATCCTACCAATAATATATTTGTTGAAGCCTCATCAATGAGTTGTTGTAGATAGGTTAATACTCTTCCTCCTGTTACCATTCCACTACCTGCAATTACTATTTTTGGCCGTGGGTTATCAATGGTTTCCCACGTTTCTTTGTATGAAGTTATGATGTTTGTCCAACGACTCATTGCAGCAAATTCATTAGCTGGTAATTTGTGCCAATTAGAATATTGTTCGAATACGGAGAGTACATTATTCCCCATAGGACTATCAACAAAAACAGGAATATTTGGAATTTTATTCTTCTTATATAATTGCCATAACAAATACATTAACGATTGTAATCTTTCTACTGCAAATGAAGGAATTATTAAAGTCCCTCTGTTTTTAAGTGTTGTATTTACAAGCGCTACTATTTTATCTTCAATATCTTCTTTTGGGTGTAATTTATTGCCATAAGTGCTTTCTAAAAATAAATAATCAGCCCATTTTGGACGCAAAGGAGGTGCTAGTAATAAATCATTTTGTCTTCCTATATCACCAGAAAAAACGAATATTTTTCCGAAGAGATCTAATTCAATAAAAGTAGAACCAATAATATGCCCATTATATCGCAAGCGATATTTAATATCTTTATCCAGTTGATGCCAAACGTTCTTTTCTCTATTGTTAAAAAATCGAATGGTTTGTTCAGCTTCCTTTATCGTATAAAAAGGGAGGGCAGGTTCATGTTTTGAATACCCTTCTTTGTTTGCTCTTTTTGCATCCTCTTCATGAATTTTACCACTATCTTTTAAAATAATTTTTGCAATAGCTAAAGTTGGCGATGTTCCTTCAATACTCCCTTTAAATCCTTGTTGAACGAGTCGAGGTAAATAACCGGTATGATCTAGATGACCATGGGTTAATAAAACATGATCTATTGTGGAAACATCAAAAGGGATATTTTCCCAGTTTTTTTCACGTAATTCTTTTAAACCTTGAAACATTCCACAATCAATAAGAATATTTTTCTGAGAGGTCTCTATTAGAAATTTAGAACCTGTTACTGTTCTAGAGGCACCTAAAAAATGAACTTTTATCACTTCATTTTTCATGACATAACATATTTATTTCATTAAGAATTATTTTTTTCCTTTCTTCTGAAATACCTAAGTGATCTAGGTAAAATAAATCATTTATTAACTGTCTGCATAAAACGATATCTCGACTAATTAGAAATTGTTTTTCTCGTTGAGTTAAAACTGTTGAAACCGTAATTGGATATAATCCTAATCGATCTATTCGTTTTCGTAAACTATTACTTTTGGGATAATCCCAACTTAACATATATAAACCAGAACACTCTCCGTAGGTGATTGCATCTTTTGAAAATCGCGTATTGGTAACAACCCAACATTCTGTTGGAATTCCATTTGTTTTTGGGTTATTATTTCTTTGTTCTTGAATATCTTGATATCTAGAATGTATGTATAAAGGCACTTTTACATTGCAATTTCTTCCTTCTTCACTATGAAATTTACATTCAGCCATTATATCTACACCATTTTTATTTGCAACTACATCAACCTCATGATTTACACAATTTCCTTCAATGGTTTGACCTATTTTTATGCTGTATCCTGAATAAAATAACATAGCGCCAATAAATCGTTCAAAAGGAAAACCTGTAGGGCCTAACTCATAAATGGCTTTTTTTAATTTGTATTTTGAAGCAAATACAGATTTTTCTTTTTTTAAAAGCGCAAAGGCGCGGTTATAGATTTCTTTTGTAGAAATGCCTTGGTATAATTCATCTCTTACTTTATTTAAAATCTGTTTAACCGTGTTGTCATTTGCTCCACTTCGTTTTAATGAACTGCTTAATTTCTTCAATGAAAATCGTGCTCTCTTTCCTGAAGATTTTATAACATCGATTTCTATTTTATTGTCTAAAGGTTTCAAATTAGCGCTGTTTATTTTTTAAAATCATGTAATGTCAACACAGGAATTTTTGAATGATATCCTAACTCCTTAACCATAGGATTAGAGAAAATATTTTCGAAAAAACTATGTTCTTTATTAATGAATACAATCATGTCTGTGTTCATTATTTCAATAAATTTATATAAGCTGGTGTATAAATCAACATCGCGGATGTAATGAAAACTATGCTCTAAGGGTCCAAAATTATCTCGCAATATTTTTTTATTGTTTAATTGTTCTTCATCTAAGCTATTTTCCTTTTGAATATGTAATATTCTTATAGTTGAATTATTTAGTGAGGCTATATCTACTAATTGTTGAAGCTCGTTACTGTTATATTGAGTTTTTAAACTTGTTGGAAATACAATTTCATAAGGAGTTTTAAAATTTGTTTTTTCAGGAATAGCAATTACTGGACAATTTCTAACCTTCTCCATAACTGTTACAGTATTACTGCCAAAAAATGCAGTTAATACATTAGAGGAGCCTTTGGTGCCCATAATGATGAGGTCGATTGTGTTTTTTTCTACAACTTCTTTTATACTATATAACAAGGTGTCATACATTGAAATTGTAAAGAATTCATGATTAGGATTGTCTTTCCTTAAAGAAATTCGATATAAGAATTTATCTAATCCTTTTTCTGAATTTTTCTTAACTGAATTAAAAGCTATTTCCCCCATTTCAGGAACCATAATATTATCTGAAGCAAATCCTATGGTAGAAAAAACATTAAGGAGGTAAAAATCACATGTTTCGTTTTCAAATAATTCGATGGCATATTTAATTGCATTCCAAGAGTTCTCTGAAAAATCTGTAGGTAAAAGTATTTTTCTTTTCATGACGTAAAGGTTTTATTTTTTATTACCGCTTAAGGTTTTGCAGTACTAAAAAAGGAATTTTTATATGTAGACCAATAGCATCGATAGTAGATTGATAGAGAATGTTTTCTAGAAATGAATGTCTTGAATTGACCATTATTAAAAGGTCAATTTCATGTTCATTTATAAATTTATTAATAGCATGTGTAAGGTCATCATCTTGTTTTGAATGAAATTCAGTAAGATTAGCTCTAAAACAACTATCTAAAAATGCTTTATTGTCTTCTTGTCTGTGGGAAAGTGTTTTGAAATCTGAAACATATAAGAAATCTATTTTTGCGACAAAACTTTTTGCTAAAGTGCTTATAAGTTTTAACTCTCTTCTTTTATAGGGTAATTGAAAATCTGTAGTAAATAATAATTTTTTGGCAGCATATGAAGAAAACCCTTTTGGTATTGCCATTACAGGGCATTTAACATATTTTAAAACCTGAATTGTATTGCTTCCAAAAGTTTTGTTTTTATGATTGGCTTGCCCTAAAGTACCCATTAATAATAAGTCAATATTTTCTCGATCAACGATATCATTAAGTTCATCGATGAGTGTACCATTTAGAAGTAACGGAATGAAATTGTGTTTAGGGTTAGGAGAAAACTTTTTCACTTCTGAAAGAAGTACGTCCATTTTTAATTCAACTGTGGTATGAATCTCTTTTTTTAAAGCTTCAAATTCAGTTTCTGGATGATCTTTTTTTGCATCGTAAAGTTCATCAATATATGCATGCATTAAAAATATTTCGCATTGTTCATATTTAAAAAGAACCACAGCATTTTTAATAGCATTTAATGCATTTTCTGAAAAATCGGTAGGAATAAGTAGTTTTCTCATTTTTCCAGATTTAGACTATTCTCAAAGTTAGTCATCAAAAATTCTGAAAAAAATGATAATTATCATTTAAGTAATTGATAATAAGAAGAAAAAGGTGTTTTTGAAATTATTCGTGAAGAATTAAAAAAGGAATTTCAGTATGATAACTGATGCGAGCAACTTTAGGTCTAAATAATATGCGCTGCGAAAAATTTAAATTTTTAGCAACAATTGCAATCATGTCAACTTCTCTGTTTTCTACAAACAATTGTAAGGCGTTTTCAATATTTTTATTAGAAATAAAATGGAATTCTAATTGTTCTTCATTTAAAGAATCTTCTAAACTTTCCTTATTTATTTTTTGTAATGATGTTAAAGGTTTTTCTTTTTTTGAAATATTTAAAATATTTAATCTCGATTTATAATTTTTTAAAATATCTGAAATTGTATTTAAAACATTATTCCTAAAAAGGATATTAAAATCGGTAGGAAAAACAATCTCCTTTAATGT
>JAHRWC010000006.1 GCA_019090365.1 Flavobacteriaceae bacterium | reverse complement strand
CAGATTCTAATGTCAATGAAAATCTTGCTATTTCTCTTCAAAAATTAAAATTAAATAATTTAGAAAATGAAATGAAAATGGAAGTAGCAGAATCTAAACTAGTGTTGGATTATGTTCAAGCAAAATATGGTGGGAAAAGAAGCTTTCTTTTTGATGAAAATTTTTCAATTGGAGTCGGAATTAATATTCCATTTTTTGGAGAGGCAAGACAAAAAAAGGGAGATTTCTATTATGAAAAACTAAGTGAAGAAAGTAAAATCGCTATGCTTACCAAAAAAAGTAAATTAAGTCAGAGATTTACTGTCAACTCATTTAAATTGGCCATTACAAACTATCAAATATTAGCGAAACAAACAGAAGAAAGTAGTGTTATTTCATTGCTTGAAAATTATCAAAAAATGGAAGGGGTTTCTCCGTTACTATTACTTAATTTAAATATGCTTCAACATAAAAAAAAGATAGAAACTCACAAATCTGAACAAGTACTTTATAAGTCATATATTAGATTTTTAGCAAGCACGGATCTATTATTCCAGAAACCCTTACTTAACTATTTATCTGCTAATTTTGAGCCTTTAAATTTATTAGATTAAGAGTTATTCTCTTTTAAATTTCTTACAATTTTGTTAATGTGAATTTCCTTCACTAAAAATATTTGTATTTTGAGCTTCAATCTTACTCAAATATGAAATTAACAATCCGCTTAAGTTTCTTATGTTTCATTTCAATTTTATTTGTGGGTTGTGCACAAACCAATCAAAAAATTAATGGAGTGAGTTTTGTGGCTTCATCTCAAGAAGCACAACAAGAAAATATTCAACCTGTCCTTCAATTAAATGCAAATCATGCTTCGGTCATGCCTTTCGGATTTATTAAAAACACCTCACATCCCGAACTTATCTATAATAGTGATCGACAATGGTTTGGCGAAACTTTAATAGGAGCAAAACAATATATTGAACTACTTCATAAAAATAAGATTCAGGTAATGCTAAAACCTCAAATTTGGATTTACCATGGAGAGTTTACTGGTTTTCTAAAAATGGATTCAGAAGAAAAATGGAAACAATTAGAACAATCTTATAAAGCATTTATTTTAGACTATGCGCAATTAGCCCACGAAACGAATGTGTTGCTTTTTTGTATTGGAACCGAATTAGAGCAATTCATAAAACATCGCCCACAATATTGGAAGGAATTAATAAAAGAGATACGAACTATTTACAAAGGGAAATTAACCTATGCTGCAAATTGGGACGAATATAAACGTGTTCCTTTTTGGAATGAATTGGATTATATTGGAGTTGATGCTTATTTTCCAATTTCTGAACAGAAAACACCTTCTTTAGAAGAATCTAGAAGTGCTTGGTTACCTTGGAAAAATGAAATGATTGCACTTTCTGAAGCTACAGAAAAGAAAATATTGTTTACTGAGTTTGGATATCGAAGTGTAGATTTTTCAGGAAAAGAACCTTGGGTTAGTAACCGAAATATGAACCAAGTAAATTTAGAAGCACAAAATAATACGACTAAAGCATTGTTTGAAGAAGTATGGGATGAATCATGGTTTGCCGGAGGTTATTTATGGAAATGGTTTATAAATCATGATGAGGTTGGAGGTCGAGATAATTTTATGTTTACTCCTCAAAATAAACCTGTAGAATCAATCATTAGAGAATACTACAAGAATAAAAACTAAGCGGCAATGTGCTTTTTATAATAAGTATATAAATCGTCTGCGCTTGCACCCATCCACTTTTTTACATATATCGTCCAAAAATGATATTGCAAATTCCAGATTCCTTTTTCTCTATACAATCTAGCAGAAGTAGTGAGCCAATGTTGAATGACTGTAAATTGTTTTCTTTTATACAATTCATTTATTAATATGTTGTCTTCATAAATGGTGAATTGTTCATCATAGCCACCAATTTCTTCAAATAAATTCTTTGTTATAAATTGGGATTGATCTCCTCCCCTACAAGCTCTCCAGCTAAAATGTGTTAGCCACGAAGCCAACCTCAACCACCAATGCTGATGGTCGAATTTCATTTTAAAACAGCCAGCAAAGTTTTCTTTTTCAATTTCATTAATAATATAAGCATCAAAATTTTTTGGAGGAATACTATCTGCATGTAGAAAATAAAGAATGTTTCCTGTAGCTTTTAGTGATCCCAAATTCATTTGTTTTGCTCTTCCTTTTTTTGAAGAAACTACAAAGGTGTTTTCATTCTTTTCTGAAAAGGATGTAGCCAATTGAAAAGATTGATCTGTACTTCCACCGTCTACAACTATTATTTCTGAAATATTTTCTTGAACTGAATAATCTACAAGATATTGAAGCAAACTAACTATGTTATTTGCTTCATTTAGCGTAGGAATGATAATAGAAATTTTATTCATTTAAATCCCAATTATACGCTTTAAACGATTTCTTTGCGTTTTGAGTAATGGTAATTTCTGAATATTTATTTAAAAAATCAATTAAGGAACCTTCCTTTTTAAAATCTTTTGCAAACCATTTAAAAATTTTTGATAATTGAATGTTGTTTTCACTTAGATTATTTCTAGAAGTATCACTTAAAAATTCTTTGGTAGCATCATCTAACTGAATATTAATAGTGGATGCAATAAATGCTTTATTTTGTAATTTTGGGCACGAAAAAGAAGCGCAAACAATTCCGAAGTGAATTCTAGGATCGTCCATTTTTCGTAAAATTTTATGTTCAATATCATTAAGGGTGAACCATTTTTTACCCAATTTAATAAATCGAAAATCCCATGGGCTCTCAATGTCTTTTATACTTTCTAAAGGGTATCGATCAACTATCAATTTTACGGTAAATGCATTATATGCATTGATCCAATACGCTAGTCCATCTTCTTTGGTCCAAGTGTCTTCAGGAATGTTTTCTGAAAGTGATTTTAAATATGATTTTAAAACCGTGTAATCATTTTTGAATCCTTTATAATTGACATTCCCTTTTTCTGAAACATGTTTTTTAAGAAGCTCATTCCAAATGGAATGATCGAAAGTTTCAGTTAGAGTTTCTTCAATCACTTCTTCTACTTCTGAAATAGTATCGTTTTGAATTATTACATCAGTTTCAGTGATAACTTCAACCTCAATGATAGAATCTTCTTTAGTTTCATTTACAACTTCTTCAACGACTACAACTTCAGATATTGGTTCACTAACCACTTTTTTTGTTGCGTTACAAGAACTCAAAATCATTGCAAAAGATGCAATCAAAATACTAAAACTTATAAAATTCATTTTTTTCATTAATGGTAATTAAGTCGGAAAAAAATATTCATCCTTAATATAAAATTAAATTAAGTATATAAAAACAAGTCGCACTAATTATTGCAGCAATTGGCAATGTCAATATCCAAGATACTATAATTTTAGTAATCATTTTTGGATCTCCTTTTTTTGTTGCAGTTCCAATTCCAAATATTGAACCAACCGAAACATGAGTCGTAGAAACTGGCATGCCATGAATACTAGCAGTTGTAACTAAAAGCCCAGTAATCAAATTTGCTGTAAACCCTTGACCAGAATTCATCGGTGTAATTTTTTTACTCATATTTACTCCAACTTTCTTAGCCTTAAGTAAACCTCCAATAGCCATAGTAGCAGCAATAGCTAACATTCCCCATTTAATAT
>JAHRWC010000042.1 GCA_019090365.1 Flavobacteriaceae bacterium | reverse complement strand
CGAAATTTAAATACAGGTAACTACGATTTAAAGTACCATCGATTAGAATTTGAAATTGATCCAAGTGTAGCATTAATTACAGGAGATGTAACTTCTTATTTTATCGCTAAGGTAAACTTAGATGAAATAACGTTTGAACTTTCAGATAATATGATTGTTTCAGAAGTGAAACAACGGGGAAATAATTTAACGTATGTTCAAAATAGTGATGATGAGGTCGTGATTACATTTCCTCAAACACAAAATATTGGTGTTTTAGATTCATTAACTATTAGTTATTCAGGAAACCCTATAAGTTCTGGTTTTGGTTCATTTGAGCAATCATCTCACAACGGTGATCCAATTATTTGGACACTTTCCGAACCTTATGGAGCAAAAGGGTGGTGGCCATGTAAACAAGATTTAAATGATAAAATTGACGAAATAGATGTCTTTATAACAACTCCATTAAATAATAATTCGAATGAAGAATATATGGCTGTAGCCAATGGTTTAGAACAATCTCAAGTGGTTAACGGAAATAACAAAACGACTCATTTTAATCATCAATATCCTATTCCAGCTTATTTAATAGCGATAGCAATCACAAATTATGAAATCTATTCGCATACTGTAGATAATAATGGAAATCCGTTCGACATTGTAAATTATGTATATCCTGAAGATTTATCCTATGCACAATCTAGCACAGGTGTTACTGTTGATATCATGAATTTATTTTCAAACTTATTTGAAGAATATCCTTATGCAAATGAAAAATATGGCCACGCCCAATTTGGTTGGGGAGGAGGAATGGAACATACAACGGTTTCGTTTATGGGAAGTTTTTCAAGAGGATTAATAGCTCATGAATTAGCACATCAATGGTTTGGTAATAAAGTAACCTGTGGAAGTTGGCAAGATATCTGGCTAAATGAAGGATTTGCAACTTATCTATCGGGCTTAGTAATTGAAGATTTTGACGGTGATAATAGTTTTAAATCTTGGAGAGTTGATAAAGTAAATAATATTACTTCTCAATCTGGAGGTTCAGTGTATGTTCCTGCTTCAGACACTACTTCTGTAAGTAGAATATTTAACAGTAGATTAAGCTACAATAAAGGTTCGATGGTGCTTCATATGCTTCGAAAAGAATTAGGTGATGCTAATTTTTATCAAGGAATTCAAGACTATTTAATAGAACCAGATTTTTCTTATGATTATGCTAAAACACCAGGTTTTAAAGCAATAATGGAAAATGCAAGTGGAGAAGATTTAACCGAATTTTTTAACGATTGGATTTATGGTGAAGGGTATCCTTCTTATCAATTAGAATGGAATAGACAGAATCCTTCAGAAATAAGAATAATTGTAAATCAGACACAAAGTAATAGCTCTGTTAGTTTCTTTGAAGCTCCATTACCAATTAGAATATATGGTACTGGAGGTGAAGAAGTAGACCTAGTATTGGATAATACATCTAATGGAGAAGTGTTCATTGAAAATATTTCTTTTGATATAGGTCTTATTGTTGTAGATCCTAGAGCTCATATAATTTCAAGAAATAATACAGTAGTATTAGGAATAAATGAAAATGTATTGGCTTCAGAATTTATTATTTTTCCTAACCCGGCAGTCACTGAATTTCAGATAAAAAAACCGAATGATCTTACGATTGAATCTATAGAAATATATGATATCCTCGGAAGAAAATTAATGACTCCTTTAGTACAAGAAAGTATTTCAGTAGAAAGCTTAGCTTCAGGAATGCATTTTGTCCTATTTGAAACAAATAGAGGTACTTTACAAAGAACAATTGTAAAGAAATAATATAGTGAATTAGAAAAATAAGTAGTGTTAGTTTGGGGATGCTCTAAATCAATCATTGATGAAGAGCATCCTCTTTTGTATTAAGGATTTCTTAAAATTTTTTTAGCAACCTTTAAAAGGTTACTTTTGTGCGTTAATTTTATACATTATGAGTCCATTTGCTGTTAAAGCGATTCAGTTATTACTTAGTTTATCTTTATTAATCGTACTTCATGAGCTTGGTCATTTTATTCCGGCCAAATTATTTAAAACGCGTGTAGAAAAATTCTTCCTCTTTTTTGATGTAAAGTTTGCGCTTTTCAAGAAAAAAATTGGAGAAACTGTATACGGTATTGGATGGTTGCCTTTGGGTGGTTATGTTAAAATAGCGGGGATGATTGATGAAAGCATGGACAAAGAGCAGATGGCAGGCCCTCCAGAACCTTGGGAGTTTAGAAGTAAACCAGCTTGGCAACGTCTTATTATTATGCTTGGAGGAGTTACAGTAAACATTATTGTAGGTCTTGTTATTTATATAAGTATTTTATATTTCTTCGGAAGAGATATTAGAACCAACGATGATCTTGTTAATGGATTTTCAGTAGAACAAACTTTTAAAGAATACGGTTTTAAAGACGGTGATAAGGTTTTAAAAGTTAATGGCGAAGATTTTGAAAACGTGATGGATATTAACAAATTTTTGTTTTTACGTGACGTTTCAAGTATAGAAGTTCAGCACAATGATGGCACTTCTGAAACAATCTCTATTCCTGAAGATATAGGAATGAGTATGTTTAAGAAAGGTGTAATGCAGCCATTTCAACCTATTAGGCTTCCTGTAATTGATACAGTTATTCCTGAGCTTCCAGCTGCAAAAGCAGGTTTGCTTAAAGGAGATAAAGTAATGTCTATAAATAACATTAAAATAGAGTATTGGCATCAATTTACCAATGAAGTAAATAACAATAAAAGTAAACTAATTCAAGTTGTTGTTTCTAGAAATGGCGTATTAGAAACAATCAATGTTACTCCTTCTGAAGAAGGTAAAATTGGAGTTTCAAATCTTGCAAAAGAATTAAACGGAAAGTACACACATATTAAATATAGTTTAGGCGAAAGTATCGCTGGAGGAACAAGTTTTGGGATAGATAAATTGAAAGACTATGCAAAACAATTTAAATATGTATTCACTAAAAAAGGAGCAACGCAAGTAGGTGGTTTTGGTGCCATAGCCAACCTTTTTCCTGATCAATGGGATTGGCTTCGTTTTTGGGAAACTACAGCCTTAATCTCGATTATATTAGCCTTTATGAATATATTGCCAATTCCTGCATTAGATGGAGGTCATGTAATGTTTTTATTATATGAAATGGTTACTGGAAGAAAACCCAATGAGAAAGCAATGGAATATGCTCAAATGGCAGGATTTTTCTTATTAATAGCATTGGTATTATTTGCAAATGGAAATGATATTTATCGTTGGCTATTTAAATAGCAAAAAAGTTAAATAAAGATTTGCTACAGATAAAAAATAAAGTATATTTGCATCCGCTAAAAGAATTATTCTTTTAATTTTCTATATGAAATTCCTCTTTAGCTCAGCTGGTTAGAGCACCTGACTGTTAATCAGGGTGTCCTTGGTTCGAGTCCAAGAAGAGGAGCAGCAAGAAAAAACCCACTCAATTTGAGTGGGTTTTTTTATGAATTTTTTCTAGCAAGTGCTTATTAGTGTTTTATAGAAATTTCGCTTCTTTTTACTTCTTCACAATACGCTTTGCTATTTGAAAGCCATTCTCTGTATTAATTTTTACAAAATATAAACCAGAAGCTAATGCACTAAAATCCAACATTGTTTGGGAAGTGGCCTCCTTTAGTAATAATAGTTTACCAGTACTGGTATAAATCGATATTTTGAAATGCCCAAGGTTGGTTTCAACAAAAGCATTATTAATAACAGGATTTGGAGAAATTGAAATGAAAGGATTTAAACTCGCTTCAGAAATTCCTAAATTCCCTCCAATTATTTCAATTGAACCGTCTGCATCGAAAGGATCAGACCATTTTTCATTAGTATACATGTCTGAACCTGTAAGTGTTTTTAAAAAAGCAATAAGCTCTTGTTTTTGATCCTCGGTCAGGTTTAGTTGTTGAGGATCACCATTGGCATCAGTTAATCTTGGATCTAATTGAGTATTATCTGGGTTATTAGGAATATGATTATAATGGTTAATTACTTCTATGAGGCTAGTAAAACTTCCATTGTGCATAAGAGGGCTATTTAAAATGCCAGAAGGGTTTACAAGATCTCTTAGAGAAGGTGCACGAGTATTTGTTAAGTCTATTTCTCCAGGCATTCCGGCTACATCAATGACACCATTGTTTTGAGAGTGAAGGGTGATAGAGAAATCTGGTGGAAGATGACAATCTACACAACCAGCACCAGTTCCATTAAAGGGAGTGTTTATGAATAATTCTTTGCCTCTATTTTCTTGCGCTGTAAAATTTGGAAAAGCTTCACTGATGTTATCTACTTGTATTAAACCTTCATCAAATCGGGAATCAAAAGATTGTATGCTTCTAATAAATTGAGCAAGGGCTAATTGTAAACGATTTTCAGTAATCTCTGTATCTCCATATGCAAATTCAAAAAGTGTGTTGTAATAATCAATGCTTTCTAAATGATTTATAAGATCGTTTATGTTTAGATCGCCATTGGTTCCACTATAACCCATTTCAATATGATTTTGTATAGGCATTGTCGTTTGAGCTTCTAGTGTTTCTGCTCGTTCGTCCCAAAAAAAATGTTTTTCACGTGAAAACCTAGGATTTACGAGTCGCATAGAATGTCGACCCGTAATTCCATTTACTCCAATGCTTTGAACATTAGGGTCACTAAAAGCGTTCGATTGAAAATGACAACTAGCACACGCTATTGTTCCATTACTAGAAAGATTTTTATCATAGAAAAGAACTCGCCCTAGCGTAGCTGTTTTATCTTCTATTTCATTGTCTTCAGTATTGTCTCTAAAAATATATTCTGGAATGTTCTGGTTTGCATAATTGAAGAGGTTATCCAAATCAATTGTGGCATTTATCATTATCCATCCAATAGATAATATAAGTAAGGATATTGCTAATCTATTTTTCATAAGTTTCCTAGAAGGATTGAACTTTCAATGTTTAAATATACATAATTCGTAATGTTTTCTGAGGAAAATAAACTTTCAATTCTAGATAATGGTATAAAACCAAGTATTAAAAATTCAACTTAATTTAATTAGGTTGGATTTTCTGTTATCAAGCATAATAGCGTAATTTTGATTTAAAATTACAATTATGTCAGACTTTTGGTTTTATGTAGTTATTGCAGTGATTATACTTCATTTTGTAGTAGGTTTTGTCTATTTAATTTATAAAATGTCTCCAAAAAAAGGAGAGGAAATTAAAGATGATTTGGAAGAAGAAAATGAAAATCAATAACAATCATTTACGAGCTACAAGATAGCATAGAACAACCTACTTTATGACGAGCCCATTCAGGTCTTTTTGCAAACCATTTTTGATATTCTGGTTGTTCTTCGTAAGGTTTTTTCAACACATCAAATAATTCACCTATAACTGAATAATCTCCTTTGTCAGCAGCATCAATTGCCAATTGTGCCATATAATTTCTTAAAACATATTTTGGATTAACACGATTCATTTTAGTTGCTCGTTCATGATCACTCAATGCTTCTTTCTGAAGTCTAACACGGTATTGTAGAAACCATTTTTTCCAACGTTCTTCTATTAATGTTGTAATTTCTGTAGGCTGATAAAATGCTTCGGAAACAATAGACAATCCAACTACTTTTTCTTCTTTTAAATAATTAGATAAATTTCTGAAAAAGATGGTCATATCTGTTTCAGTTAACTGAAGTATTTGCTCTAATTCTTCAATTAATTTACTATCATTTTCATCTTCAGAAAACAAACCTAATTTAGATTTCATCATTTCCAAATAAGCAGTTTTGAAATCCATTCTATAATGAATTAAAATAGATTCTAAGGATTTGGCATCTTCAATTAAAGGAAAAATTGCATTTGCTAACTGGTATAAATTCCATTGTACAATTTCTGGTTGAGCTTCAAATCTATAGCGTTTATGAGTATTGTCGGTTGTATTTGGTGTCCATCCATGGTCATATCCTTCAAGCCATCCATAAGGGCCATAATCGATAGTTAAGCCAAGAATTGACATATTGTCTGTATTCATAACACCATGTACAAATCCAATGCGTTGCCAATGAATTACCATCTCTAAACTTTTTGTTGTCACCTCTTTAAAAAATTGCAGATATACTTCTTTTGAAGGTGTTTCTAGGTGTTGAAAATGATGTTTAATTGTAAAATCAATAAGTTGTTTTTGGGTCCCTAGATCTTGACTTGCAGCAAATATTTCGAAACTTCCAAAGCGTAAAAATGAGGGTGAAGTTCTACAAACTATTGCTCCTTTTTCATAGGCTGGATTTCCATTATATAATACATCTCGCAATACCTCATCTCCAGTGAGAACAATAGATAATGCTCTTGTGGTGGGAACGCCCAAATGAAACATAGCTTCACTACATAAATATTCTCTTATGGAAGAACGTAGAACAGCTAATCCATCTGCAGATCTTGAATAAGGTGTTTCGCCAGCCCCTTTTAATTGTAAAGTCCATTTTTTTGAATCATGTTCAATTTCAGCTAGATTAATAGCACGACCATCGCCTAATTGACCTGCCCAATTCCCAAATTGATGACCGGCATAACACATTGCATAAGGTTTTGTGTTATCTAAGACTTCTTTCCCAGAAAAAATTGATAAAAATTCTTCAGATTTTGAGTCTTCTTCTGAAAGTCCAATTGCTTCAATCATTTCAGGAGAAACATGTATAAGTGAAGGTTTAGAAGGTTTTCTTGGAGTAACAAATGAGAAGCATGCCTTTTTAACCTGTCTTCTATAATTTTCAAGAACAGGGTCAGCTGGTAATTCAGTATTAAAAGTATCTTTAATGTTTAGTTTCATATAGAATTATTGAATTACAAAGAACTAGAATAATCTATAATTCTCTCTTCACTAATAAATAAAAATTGTTTTCTAAAGGTAAGTATCCTTGGTCGTATAAATAATAGTAAACTGATCCAGCTTTTGTGGTATAAATACTCGTAAAATATTCGAAGCTAAATCCCATTCGTAATAATCTTTCTTTGGTAGTTTTAGTCTTGTCTTTGGTGTTTAGAGTTTCTAAAATTCGATAGTTTTTTCGCAATCGATTATTAACCGTTCGCACTAAATTTTTACTATCCTTATTAATTGCATTATTACGCGCATTTCTACACGAATCACTGCAATATTTTTTATCGGCTCTACCAATAATTTTAGTGCCACATTCAGGACAGTTTTTTTCTTTCATGTTTTCTAAATTAATTATTTAGCTTCTTTTTCCTTTATATGAAAACGATAAATTGCTTCAAACTTTAAAAACAAACTACCGTTTAGTGTTGGGTTTAATTGTGTTCGATCATCTCCAAAACTAAAAGCAGAAAGTCTAAAATCTAATTGGTCATTTTCTGCATACACTTCATGTTCATTGGTTGTATAACCCAATTTTGCCCTAACTAACACATTTTTATTAAAAGTGTTAAACTGAATATAACTAGAAAATTCTAAAGGGCTTTGTTCTACATAAACAGGCGCTGTGTTGTCTTGATGTATTTTATAACTACGCCCAATTCCGAAGTAATCAAAACCAATTGTTGCTTTTCCTAAATTATAATTAATATCTGCTACAATAGGTAATGAAGCATCAATCTCTAATCGTTGATTCGGACTTCTATAATACAATCCGAAAATTGGGGTTGCAAAAGTTCCAAATGCTTCAGATGAGGAATAGAAACCAATTCGATAGCTTAGGTGTTCATTTTTTTTATATTTCAAAGAAGCAAATCCTCCAAAATAAAAGTCATCACTAGAAATGGAATGATAATCGGATGCAATTTTAGGCAATAACACAACAGTTCCTTTCCATTTTTCATTAAAAGAAGTTGTTAGCCCTATTTTAAACGTTGTACTATAAAGATCTGTATAATCTGAAACAGGTGCTAACTGTAAGTTTGTTATACTAAAATCTACTCCTGTAATTAAAGCACTTTTTTCATTTAAAACAATAGGATATGTAAGTCCGAAATCAAAATTTTTAACATCTGTACTATGAGGTGAATTTTCAAAAGTGGAATTAAATGTAGTTCCGTAACCCACTTTTATGATATCCACATAATCCTGACTAAAAACAGAGATAGGAAACAAAAAGAATAAAAGGAGGTATCTGGTTAAATGAAATTTGTTCATTTTATAAAGGTATAAAAAGAATAAAACATAGCAATTATTTAAAAAACAAGGTATATTTGTTTCAATCTAAAAATACGTTACATGAAAATATTAAATAAATTTTTGATTTTAATTATGGTTGTATCATTTGTGGCTTGTAGTAGTGATGATGATGGAAATGCAATTGTAGATACTGATGGCGATGGTATTATAGATTCTGAAGATTTATGCCCAAATGAACCAGGAACATTATTAGATGATGGATGCTATTATGTAACCAATATTAATTTAAAAGGAACTCACAACTTAAGTTTTTTACAAAGTACAATCACAGAGATTCGTATCGTTGAAGGAGAAGAAGTGATTGCTAGAATAGAGGAAACTGGAAGTGTTTTTCAAATTGAATTAAAATTTACAGAAATTGGAACTTATACACTTGTTGGAGAATACCTATCAACAACTACATTGTATTTAGATGATATATTAATTAGTACATCAGAAGAAATAGTTATTTTAAATCAATTAGGTAATTATTTAGCAGATCAAGATGGTCTAGAAATTTCATTGATAAATAATATTAGTGGAGATAAAGAAGTTTTTACTGTTGTTTCATTTGATCAAAATAACTTGACTTTAAATAAAACCGAATCTGGTGTTATTGAAGATGTACCATATGTGTTAAATCAAGAAATTATTTTAATTAGATAGAACAAATAAAAATTAACTATATGAACCCTGTAGTTAATTCTACAGGGTTTTTTTATGAAATAAAAATTTTAAATAATAAAATGATGATTTCGAAATAGTTGTAAATGTTGCCTTTAAGTATTGTCTACTGTCAACAATTTATTAATTTCGCAGTCTTATTGAAAGATACCTAATTATGAGTAAAAATTTTAAAGAATATAAAGGCTTACATCTTCCTAATCTTGCGGAAGAGGTTCTTAAATTTTGGGATGAAGATTCAATCTTTGAGAAATCCATTACAAGTAGAGAAGGAAAGCCTCCTTTTATTTTCTTTGAAGGACCACCATCAGCAAATGGTTTACCAGGTGTACACCATGTTTTAGCACGTGCGATTAAAGATATTTTTCCACGCTATAAAACCATGAAAGGTTTTCAGGTTAAACGTAAAGCAGGTTGGGATACGCATGGATTGCCTATCGAATTAGGTGTTGAAAAAGAATTAGGTATTACCAAAGAAGACATTGGTGTAAAAATTTCTGTAGAAGAATATAACGAAGCTTGTAAAAAAGCAGTGATGCGCTATACAGATATCTGGAACGATCTTACGAGACGTATTGGATATTGGGTAGATATGGAAAATCCATATGTTACTTACCAATCTAAGTACATGGAAACGGTTTGGTGGATTCTTAAGCAAGTCTACGACAAAGGTCTTTTGTATAAAGGATATACCATACAGCCGTATTCTCCAAAAGCAGGAACAGGTTTAAGTTCCCATGAGTTAAATCAACCAGGAACGTATCAAGATGTAACCGATACTACTGTAGTTGCACAGTTTAAAGCGGTTTCTGAAACATTGCCAGAATTCCTTCAAGGAATCGGTGATGTTCATTTATTAGCTTGGACTACGACACCTTGGACCTTACCGAGTAATACAGCCTTGACAGTAGGTAAAAAGATTGATTATGTACTAGTAAAATCTTTTAATCAATACACCTTCGAACCGATTCAAGTTGTTTTAGCAAAGAATTT
>JAHRWC010000041.1 GCA_019090365.1 Flavobacteriaceae bacterium | reverse complement strand
TGATTTTTTAAATCAGATAGATCAAACTTTATTAGTTGATAGCGAACGTCAGGTTGTAATTTTTATTGAAAAAGAAATACTTCCTTTGTTTATTCATTTAAGTAAAAAATCTGAAGATTTAAAAGAAGTAATTGGTGATTTCTGTAGACTGGTAGATTCTAAGTCTGGTTTTACTTATAAATACCGTAAACAATATGATGATTCTGTTACCATGATCAATATGAACATGGCTGCTTTATTAGATAGAAAACAGATAGAAGCTCAGCATATGTACCCTCATTATTATGAACGTTTCAAAACTGATGGAGTAGAACATAATCTGTACATTGGCGAATCGATTACAAAAGACGAAAGTTTTAATGAAATTTACTTGTACAATTTGCGTTTATGGCAATTGCAGGTAATGTGTGAAATGGAAAATGAATTCTATCAATTAAAAACTGATTTACCAGTTTCATTAGATGTAGCTTCTATGATACTTGCATTTAATAATCCATTGTCATTACGTTTTAGAATGGATGAAAAGAAATTTGATGTAGATGGAGCTTATAATGCCAGTTATGAAGTTGTTAAAAAACGAATTGATAAATCGTATATAAAAGGAACCACAGAACGTATCACACAGCCAGGTAAAATTTCAATTCTTTATTCTCATATTGAAGATGAATTTGAGTACTTGAAATATGTCGCTTTTTTACAGTCTAAAAAACAATTAGATTCCGATGTAGAAGTTCTTGACATTGAAGACTTACAAGGAGTGACAGGCTTAAAAGCAATTCGTGTTAGCGTATTGTATTCTAAAAAAGATGATTCATCTTCGAAAGAATACTATACTTATGAAGATTTAATGAATGAAATAGGAGACACTTCAGTTTCCTAATTAAAACCAATAATTAAGCATACCCAAAGGCAACTGCAAAGGCAGCAACAGAAATTATTATTCCTGTCATGAAAATATTATAGGTTATTCTTAATAGGGCATATTTTTTCTGTAATACAATTCCTAAAAAGTATAAATCTTTTGTCATAGAAGAGTAGATATACATTTTGTCTTGTAACATTTCGTTCATTGCCCAATCATACTCTTGTAAGGTCATTTTATAGAAATTTCCGAAGAATAAAAGGTTTACTTTTTTATTAGATACATCTTCTTTTGTAAACTTACCACCGGTAACATTTGGGCGAGTTGCTAATACAGAAAGGATTATGGTAATAACTGTAAATAGTAAAAATATAATAGTAGGTATTATTAAATGATGGTTAGAAGGATTGTCTAGTTTAGGTATTAAACTTGAAAGAGCAATAGAAATTATTATAGCATTTACTGACAACAAAATATTTGCTTTAGTATCTGCAATATCACTTAACTTAATATGGTTTTTTAATGTTACTCTAAAGACACTCTGTATTGCTTTTTCAGGATCTTCATTTTTGAGCATTGCTTTTAATTTCTTTTTTTCGTCTTTTTCAATATTTTTGGATTGATCTTCTATCATTTTTTTAATGTTTTCTTCTTTTTTTGAATTCCAATGTTCTTTAGAGTAGTCTGAAAAATATGAATGTTCTTTCAATACTTTTAAATTAAGTTCATTCCATTCAGATTTTGAATACTTTTTAGCACCTATGAGCTTTAATTCTTTTCTTAATTGTTCGCTAACTTCCGCAAAATTATCTTTTCCAAAGTGTGAAACGTCTGCATCTTTAATAATATTTTCTAATTGATTTGTAGGCTTCACACCAATTTTGGTAACTAAAATGCAAGCTTTTATTTTTTCGATAACAGCATCATTTTCACCCTGTTCTTTTAAAAATTTTGAAGCAACCATGGCACTTTCTTGCTCATGATTGTTCGGATTGCTAATAAACCCAACGTCATGAAATATTGCAGCTAATTGCAATACTTTAGTATCTTCTTCATTTAGATTAGAATTATCAATGATTTCTTTTGTACTTTTAAAAACTCTCAGGGTATGAGCTAGATTATGATATAAACAATTTTCATCTAACTTTTGAGACAATTGATTTTTAACAAACTCTAATGATTTATCAACTATTGGAGGCATATTTTTTTATTAGAATACCAATTTACTAAAAAATGGTTTGTAACCTCTTTTTATTATGAAAAAAAGCTACTTGATTACACTTTTGTCGATTTTATTTTTGAGTAATTGCGCTACCCACGATGTGCAATATAAAAATGAAGAAATTAAAAATAATTCGAACACAACAACTTCATCAGGAAAGGTATTAGAACGAACATTATATTTAATTGGAGATGCTGGAAATGCATACTTAGGTGAAAGTACCGAAGCTTTAAAAGCATTTACAAAAAAGATTAATAAAAATAGCTCTAAAAAAGACTTTGTTGTTTTTTTAGGAGATAATATTTATGAAAAAGGCCTCCCAAAAAAGGAAAGTGAAAATAGAAAGATTGCAGAACATAGAATTGACGTTAAAATTGAAGCTGTGAAAGACTTTAAGGGCAAAGTTTTGTTCATTCCTGGTAATCATGATTGGTATAATAATGGTTTACCTGGATTAAAAAGGCAAGAGAAGTATATTGAAAAAGCATTAAACGACAAAAATGCTTTTCAGCCAGAAAAAGGATGTCCTCTTAAGAAGATTAATGTAAGTGAAAATGTATTGATTTTAGCGATAGATTCGCAATGGTATCTTGAAGATTGGGATAAAAACCCAACCATGAATGATGAATGTGATATCAAGACTAGAAAAGATTTCTTTTTAGAAATTGAAGGCATATTTAAAAAAAATAATAATAAAACCATTGTAGTAGTAATGCATCACCCTACAATGACTAATGGATCACATGGTGGAAAATATACACTTAATAAGCATTTATTTCCTTTAAAAAGGAAAATTCCACTACCTGGAATAGGTAGTTTAATTGCGCAGGTAAGATCACAAGGAGGAGTTTCAATTCAGGATAATAACAGTAAATTATATATAGATTTAATGAAGCGAATCACTACGCTTGCAAAAGGGAGTGATAAGGTGATTTTTGCATCTGGTCATGATCACAATTTGCAATACCTTGAAAAGGAAGGAATCAAGCAAATAGTATCAGGTTCTGGTTCTAAAACATCTGGTACTTCAATGGGAGGAGATTGTTTGTTTTCATATGGAAAACAAGGATATGCAGTTTTGGATATATTTAAAGATGGTTCTTCAGAAGTTCGTTTTTATTCATCTGAAAATAATGAATCTAATTTATTATACACCAAAGAAGTTTATGCTTCAGAAAAAAAATACATCGATTCATATAAAAATAAAGAATTTGAATCAGTAACAAATGCTTCTGCTTATTCTAAAGAAGATACAGATAAATCGAATAGCTATAAGTGGTTTTGGGGTGACCATTATAGATATGTTTATGGTACCGATATTAAAGTTCCTATTGTAACTTTAGATCAGCATAATGGAGGTTTTAAAATTGAAAGAAAAGGAGGAGGGCATCAAACAAGGTCTTTACGTCTTACGAGAAACGATAATCGTACTTATGCATTAAGAGCGGTTAATAAAAGTGCTGTGCAATTTCTTCAAAGTGTAGTTTTTAAAGATACTTATGTAGAAAAGGATTTTAAAGAAACATACACAGAAAAAGCATTTCTAGATTTTTATACTTCAAGTCATCCATATGCAACTTTTACGATAGCTAAAATGTCGGAAGCTATTGATTTATATCATACCAATCCAGAGCTTTTTTATATGCCTAAGCATAGTGCATTAGGTAAATATAATGAAGAGTTTGGTGATGAGTTATACATTATGGAAGAACGTCCTGACGATACATTTTTAGATATAGCTTCTTTTGGGAAACCTGATGCGAT
>JAHRWC010000040.1 GCA_019090365.1 Flavobacteriaceae bacterium | reverse complement strand
GGTATAAAACAATTGATGCGCTTTTTGAAGGGGATACAGCTCAATTAGCTAAAAACAGAGCAAGAAACATGAGTACTTTTATGAACCTTGAAATCTTTAAAAGTAGAGGAGAGTAAGATTTATTTAACATAATTTTGATTTCATTAATCGAAAATGCAAACGATTAACTGTTACTAATTCATTAAATTTGCACAAATTTTGCAAGGATGCTAAAGAAAATAACAAGCTTACTTTTTTCAACTCGATTAACAGCACTATTATTTCTTGTTTTTGCAGCAGCAATGGCAACAGGAACGTTTTTAGATGCTTCTTCAGATACATCACCAACTCCTTATACAAACGAACTTATATACACTGCATGGTGGTTTGAAGCTATCATGGGATTATTTGTAATTAATTTTATAGGTAATATATTTAAATATAACCTTCTAAGAAAAGAGAAATGGGCAACGTTATTATTGCATTTGTCATTTATCTTAATATTTATTGGAGCATTTGTAACTCGTTATATTAGTTATGAAGGAGCAATGCATATACGTGAAGGGGCTACAGAAAACACAATCCTTTCTTCTGAAACATATGTAACAGCATTTATTGATGGTGATTATAGAGTAAATGATATTCCTCAACGTAGAAATATTAAACCGCAATTAGTTCGTTTTTCTGAACGATTAGATAATGACTTTAATATCGATACAGATTATAATGGTCAAGAGGTTTCTATTTCAGTAAAAGAATTTATCAAGAATGCTAAAGAGGGTGTTATAGCTAGTGAAGATGGTGACGAGTATCTAAAAATAGTCGAGGCAGAAGGAGGTCAACGTCATGAGCATTTTATTAAAGTAGGAGAAGTTGTAAATATTCATAATGTACTATTTGCTATAAATAAACCTACTGCGGGCGCTATAAACATCTATTATGAAGATGGAGCTTATTCTATTAATACTCCTTTTGAAGGAAAGTTTATGAGAATGGCCGATCAATTTGAAGGAGAAGTAAAAAGTGATAGTCTTCAACCTTTACATTTACGTTCCTTATACCAAATGGCTGAAACAGCATTTGTGTTGCCTGAACCAATAATGAAAGGTAAATATGGTCTAATTAGTGCGCCTAGTAATGAACCTACAAATAAGGACGGAATTGTTTTTGAAGTAGCTTCAGGTGAAGAAACTAAAACTGTTGAAGTACTAGGAGGGAAGGGTATTTCCATTAGCCCAAATTTATTAGAAATAGGAGATTTAAAAGTCTATTTGGCTTATGGATCTAAAGAATACAAATTACCTTTCAGTATAACTTTAAATGATTTTATAGCTGATAAATATCCAGGAACAGAAAAAGGGTATTCAGCATATAAAAGTAAAGTAACTGTAAACACTAGCGAAACAGAGTTTTATGATTATGATATTTTTATGAATAATATCTTAGATCAAGGTGGGTACCGATTCTTTCAATCAGGATTTGATCCAGATGAAAAAGGGACAATCCTTTCTGTGAATCATGATTATTGGGGTACTTGGATTACTTATATTGGTTATACATTGCTTTATTTAGGCTTGTTAGCCATTTTATTTGATAAGAATACTCGTTTCAGTTTCCTTCGTAAGAGTTTAAAAAAGATTAGAAAAAAGAAGGCTAAAGCTAGTTTACTACTTTTATTATTGGTTTCATTTTCTGGTTTTTCACAACATAGTAACTCTAAAGTACCTCTAGATAAAGAGAAATTGGATTCTATTATTGTAGCGAATATTACTTCTAAAGAACATGCAGCTAAATTTGGGGAATTAGTATTACAGGATAATGGAAGAATGAAGCCTGTTCACACTTATGCGAGTGAGTTACTTCGAAAGATAAGTAAAAGTAATAAGTACGAAAACTTAGATGCTAATCAGGTATTTATGTCTATAATAGAATATCCTCGATTATGGTTGGAAGTACCATTAATTAAGCTTAAAAGAGGAAATGATAGTATTCGTAAAGCTATAGGAGTTTCAAAAGAAACAAAGCATCTTTCTTTATTAGATTTAATAGATGAAAAAGGAAACAATAAGCTAGAACCTTATTTACAGGATGCTACAAAAACAAATACACCTAATCAATTTCAGAAGGATTATATAAAAGCATATGAAAACTTTTATCTTTTAAATCAGGCTTTAAGTGGAGGCGTGTTTAGAGTTTTTCCTTTAATTAATGATGAAAATAACAAATGGGTTTCTTATCCTGAATTGGCTGAAGCTAATTTCAAAGGAGCAGATTCTACATTTGTTAAAAATATATTGCCCTATTACTTTGAAAGCCTGCGTAACGCTAGGAAAAGTGGAGATTATACTACAGCAGATGAGTTATTAGAAGGGATTAGTAATTTTCAGAAAAAATACGGAAGTGACGTCTTGCCATCTGAAACTAAAGTAAAAACAGAAATTCTTTACAATAATGTAGATGTTTTTAACCGTCTTTATAAATTATTTTCAATAATAGGAATATTGATGTTTGTGTTAATAATTGTGCAAATATTTAAAGAAGGTAAAATTGTAAACTTTCTTATTAAAAGTTCAAAATATATCATTTGGATTTTCTTTGTCTTATTAACAGTAGGATTGATTGCGCGTTGGTACATTAGTGGACATGCTCCATGGAGTAATGCATATGAATCTATTATATATGTAGCTTGGGCTACAGTATTATTCGGTTTAACTCTAGGAAGAAAAAGTGATTTAACTATAGCATCTACTGCTTTTGTGGGAGCCATTGTATTATGGGTTGCACATCAAAACTGGTTAGACCCTTCGATTTCTAATTTACAACCTGTATTAGACAGTTATTGGTTAATGATACACGTTGCTATCATAGTAGGAAGTTATGGGCCTTTTACCTTAGGAATGATATTAGGTTTAGCTTCTTTAATTTTAATGATATTAACTACTAAGGAAAACAAGGCAAAGTTAGATTTAAGCATAAAAGAATTAACTGTAATTACAGAAATGGCTTTAACAGTTGGTCTTGTAATGTTATCTATTGGAAACTTTTTAGGAGGACAATGGGCCAATGAAAGTTGGGGTCGTTACTGGGGTTGGGATCCAAAAGAAACTTGGGCTCTTATATCTATTATGATTTATGCTTTTGTTATTCATATGCGATTAGTACCAGGATTGAGAGGAAGATGGTTTTTCAATGTCATGGCTGTATTTGCGTACATATCAATTATGATGACCTATTTTGGAGTTAACTTCTACCTTACAGGATTACACTCTTATGCAAGCGGAGATTCACCAATTACACCAGGTTTTGTTTGGTATAGTATAAGTATCGCTATATTATTAAGTGCAATAGCCTATGTAAGACATAAAAAGTTTTATAAATAAAAAAGGATATACCATTATAGCATATCCTTTTTAGTTTAGGGAGTTGTTGTTACTAATTGTAAATATAATCTGGTTGTTTATTTACTAATCTATAGTCTTCTTGAATATGTTCACTTATTTCAAGTTTTTCATATAACTCTTTCGTGCACTTTTCAAGTTCATGTTCTGTTAGTTTTAATTTACGAACAATCTTTTCATTCGATTTTCCTTCAGATATATATTGTAATAACTTTATTTCAAGTCCATCTAAATCATATTGCATGATTAAGTTTTCTAAATATACATCTTGGATAATTTTTTCAACATTATCTCTACTCATCATATCTTGACGTTTTAAAAATATTCGCATTTCAGTTTGTCTTAATTCATTTTCTTCTTTAACAGCCTTCATTCTATACATGATGGCAAAGGTTAAGAGTAGTATTTCAAATAGGGTTGCAATTTTTAAATGTATTGTTTCAGTATTTAAAAAAGATACTCCAATATGGCTAATTATATAATAATCTAAAGCAAACAATAAAGGAATACTATAGGCTATTACATAAAATTTAGCGTAATTCTTTCTGCTGAATAAACTTACTCCTGCTAAAAAATAAAGCCCCATTACACTAAGTAGTATAGATTTAGCAATGAATGTTAAATTATAATTATTGCTTTCTGAAATAAATGAAGCAACAATAAGTAAAGCAGCTGCACCTAATAGAGAAGAAGTAATATATTTTAGCTTTGGAAAAAATTCTTCAAGAGATAAATATTTTGAAGCAAAAATTGAACTAAACCCAATTGCAAATAGCAAGAGTATAGATTCTAAACTATTTAAATTATTGGATAAATTAATTCCTAAAATAGAAAGCAAACCATCATTATAAAATAAAGCACATGTGATTCCTGCTATTGCCAAAGAATAAAATAAAAATAGTTTTTCTTCAAACAAAAAGAAACAAACAAAATTTAATAACACTAAGGTTAAAGCAAAGCCATAGTATAAACCATAATTAAAAAAAGTAGCTTTATTGGTAGTTATTTTATTTTGTAACTCTATTTCTTTAGCTTTTTCTTTAAAATTTGTTAAAATGTAGGAATTTTCCTCATTTAGATTAAT
>JAHRWC010000039.1 GCA_019090365.1 Flavobacteriaceae bacterium | reverse complement strand
ATATAGAATACAATACAGAGCGAGTACATTTGATTATTCCTGAATATGGACGACATATTCAAAAAATGGTTGATCACGCAATTTCAATTGAAGAAAAAGAAGAGAGAAACAAAGTAGCGAATAGCATAATTGCTGTCATGGGAAATATGAATCCACATTTACGGGATGTTCCAGATTTTCAGCATAAATTATGGGATCAATTATTTATTATTTCAGATTTTAAATTAGATGTAGATTCTCCTTATGATAAACCTTCGAGAGAAGAGTTAATGGAAGCTCCTGCACCTTTAGAGTATCCACAAAATTTCCCTAAATACCGTTTTTACGGAAATAATATTAAGAGAATGATTGATATTGCTAATGGATGGGAAGAAGGTGAAATGAAAGAAGGGTTAGTAATGACAATTGCTAATCATATGAAAAAATGTTTTCTAAATTGGAATAAAGATACAGTAGAAGACAATGTAATTTTTAATCATTTAGTTGAGCTTTCTGACGGTAAGTTAGATCTTCGAAATAAAGAAGAAGTCTTAGTAGAGTCTCATGTGTTATTGAAAAACAAAAAGACCTATACAAATAAGAAAAATTATAAGAGTCATAAAAATTCTAAGCCTTCCAATAATAGAAATAGAAAACGGTATTAATTTGCTATTTTAAAGCAATAGAAATTACTTAATTATCGTTATTATTATCTAATATATTTTCTAAAATCTCTAATCTAACAAAGCTATAAGAATGGGTACTTTTCAAATTGAAGGAGGTCATAAATTAAAAGGCGAAATTAATCCACAAGGTGCTAAAAATGAAGCGCTTCAGATTCTATGTGCTGTTTTACTTACTTCGGAAGAAGTTATAATTGAAAACATTCCAGATATACGTGATGTAAATAAACTCATTGATATATTAAGTAGCCTAGGAGTTAAAATTCAAAAACTTGGAAAAGGTAAATATGCATTTAAATCTGATGATTTAAATTTATCCTATTTAGAATCTGATCTTTTCAAAAAAGAAGGGAGCTCATTAAGAGGTTCTATCATGATTGTTGGCCCTTTATTGTCTCGTTTTGGAAAAGGGTATATACCACGTCCAGGAGGCGATAAAATTGGTAGAAGACGATTAGATACACATTTTGAAGGCTTTATAAAATTAGGAGCTACATTTAGATATAATAAAGAAGAATATTTCTACGGAGTAGAAGCACCTGAAGGTCTTACAGGAACTTATATGTTACTTGATCAAGCCTCTGTAACTGGTACAGCAAATATTGTAATGGCTGCAGTTTTAGCTTCTGGAACGACTACAGTTTATAATGCAGCTTGTGAGCCTTACTTGCAACAGTTATGTAAAATGTTAAACTCTATGGGAGCTAACATTAAAGGTGTTGGGTCTAATTTACTCATTATAGAAGGTGTTAAAGAATTAAATGGATGTACACACCGTGTACTTCCAGATATGATTGAAATAGGCAGTTGGATTGGCCTTGCTGCTATGACTCGTAGTGAGATTACCATTAAAAATGTAAGCTGGGAAAATTTAGGATTAATTCCTGATACATTTAGAAAATTAGGAATTACACTTGAAAAAAGAGGTGATGATATTTATATTCCAGCCCAAGAAGAATATGAAATTCAGGGATATATTGACGGTTCTATTTTAACCGTAGCTGATGCAACTTGGCCAGGATTTACACCAGATTTATTAAGTATAGTTCTAGTAATTGCTACTCAAGCTAAAGGATCTGTGCTTATTCACCAAAAAATGTTTGAAAGCCGTTTATTCTTTGTCGATAAATTAATAGACATGGGAGCAAAGATTATCTTATGTGATCCTCACCGTGCTACTGTTATCGGACATAATTTTGAGTCGTCATTAAAAGCAACTACAATGGTTTCACCAGATATTAGAGCTGGTATTTCTTTATTGATTGCAGCATTATCTGCTAAAGGAACTAGTACGATACATAATATCGAACAGATTGATCGTGGATATGAAAATATTGACGAAAGACTTCGTGCTATTGGAGCAAAAATTACAAGAATAGATTCTTAATTACTGCTATTACTTGTTTTTATTGAGTTCATCTTGAAGTTTTCTACTTAATTGTTGTTGTTGTTCAAGTGATTTTTTTCTATGAACATCAAACTCATCTTCAATTTCTGATAACTTAAGTTTGGTTTCTTTTGTTATAGAGTGACTGTTTTTATACTTATAAAAAAGAAGAATCAATATAAAAAGTAATGCTCCTATAATAGACCATAATACTAAATTATAAGTAGTTTTTTTTGTGTTGATTCCGAAGAAACTCATTCCGTCTTCTTTACCTTGAGATACAGTTAAGTTTTCTTGTGTAGATTTTAAATCATTACTAACTGCAATAATCGTATTTTCTTGTTCTTTTATTTTAGAATTTGCATCGATTATTTTTTGTTCTAAAACTGTTACAGAATCTAATATGTTTTTACGAAGTTTATTAATTTTCGTTTTTTCAATTACCTTAAATTCTTGGTAACTGTTTGATTTTTCAATAACACTATTGAATTGATCCTTAATAGTGTTATCATTCTCTTGTGAAAATAATGCATTAGAGAATAATATAATACTTGCGAAAAAGACTATTTTTTTAAACATAATCGGTTGAATATAATTGCTTACCATTTAACTCTGCAAGAGTAGAAAAATTATACGATATATTAAATATTTAAATGAATTTTTATTTAACGGAAACCAATGTCTTATTAAAACAAAATTCTAGGGCTCCTGAAGGGCACTTTTTCACTTGATTAATTATCTCATTTGTTTCAGCAGCATCTAAATTAATCCAAGGAATTACAGAAGTTCTAAACACTTCAGATAAACCTTTTGCACATGCTTGTGCATTAATACATTTTTTTGGTTGATACGTTACCGTAATTTCACCATTGGTGAATTCATTTTCGTAGGTTTTCATAAGTTTTACATTTTCGGGGTTATGTAAAAAGAATCAATAATATCGATAAATATATATAAATAATCGACAAAAGGACAATAAGAAAGAAAATTCTCACAAATATTTATTTGTTACCATCTTTTATTAGAAATTTAATTTTATAGTTTTTGAATCTATTTTATGTTTTTGTTAACGATAAACCATAACACAAATTGTAATTTCGTATCAACGTAAAATATAAAAACCAAAATCATGAAAAAACTATTTCTTTTTGTTTGTATAGTTGCACTAACTGTATCTACAAATGCACAAGTAAAAACACCAGCTCCTAGTCCAGCTCAAAAGATTGAACAAACTGTTGGTTTAACAGATGTGACTCTAGAATACTCTCGTCCTTCTATGAGAGAAAGAACAATATTTGGAGAATTGGTACCTTATGGAAAACTATGGCGTACAGGCGCAAATAAAAATACAATGATCACTTTTAGTGATGCTGTAGAAATTGGAGGTAAAACAGTGGAAGCTGGAACCTACGCAATTTTCACTAAGCCAAGTGCTGAACAGTGGGAAGTATATTTTTATAGCGATTCTAATAACTGGGGAACACCTCAAAAATGGGATGACACAAAAGTTGCTGCAAAAGTAAAAGCTCAAGTTATGGCTATGCCTATGGATATTCAATCATTTACTATGACTTTTGATGATGTAACAAGGGATTCAGCTCACTTAGGTATGCTTTGGGAAAATGTATATGTTGGAGTTCCTTTGAAATTTAATACAGATACAGCAGTTTCTGCTAGTATTGATAAAGTAATGGGAGGTCCTGGAGCAAATGATTACTACCAATCTGCTGTTTATTACTTAGAATCTGGTAAAGATCTTAATAAAGCTAAAGAATGGATAAACACTGCTATTGAAAAAAGAGCTGATGCTTTCTGGTATTACAGACAAAAATCTTTAATTTATGCTAAATCTGGAGATAAAAAAGGAGCAATAGCTGCTGCTGAAAAATCTATGGCTATGGCTGATAAAGCTGGAAATGCTGCTTATGTAGCATTAAATAAAAAGTCTTTAGCTGAATGGAAAAACATGAAATAAATTATTTCAATTTAATTATATAAAAAGCTTCAGAGATAATCTGAAGCTTTTTTTTATTCATACAATTAAGAATTCTTATTCATCATGAAACTT
>JAHRWC010000038.1 GCA_019090365.1 Flavobacteriaceae bacterium | reverse complement strand
TCTCTCCCAAAATATCCTGAAAGAAATAGTTTGTTATTGTCGTTTACATTGTAGCTTACTTTGGTATTTAAATCGTAAAAATAGGCGATGTTATCATTATCAAATAAAGGAAGAAAGAGATGAGCATAACTACTTCTACCACCTATTAAAAACGAAGCAGTGTCTTTTTTTATAGGACCTTCTAATAATAACCTACTAGCAACTAAACCAATTCCTCCATTAGCTTTAAAATTTCTTTTGTTACCATCTTTTTGATAGATATCAAGTACTGAAGAAATACGCCCACCATATCTTGCAGGAATTCCTCCTTTGTATAAAGTAATATCTTTAATAGCATCTGGATTAAATACTGAGAAAAATCCGAATAGATGAGAGGAACTATACAGCGTAGCTTCATCTAAAAGCACTAGGTTTTGATCTGCAGCACCTCCTCGTACATTAAAACCACTAGCACCTTCACCAGCATTTGTAACTCCAGGAAGTAGCGTTAAAGCTTTAATAACATCAGCTTCACCTAAAACTACAGGTATTTGTTTTATTGTTCTTGAATTAAGTGTATTGACACTCATTTGAGCATCGCGAATGTTTAATCTTTCATTGTCAGCTTCTATGATGACTTCATCTAATTGTTCTAAGTTTTCTGAAACAGAAATATTATTTATAATATTCTCATTAAGATTAACCGTGATTTTTTCAGTATTAAACCCTAAGCTACTGTAAATTACTTCAAATTCTCCTTTCGGTAAAGTAATCGAATAATACCCATATTCGTTTGTAACGGTACCCGTTTGAAGGCTAGGAATTAAAACATTTACACCAAAGAGTGTTTCTCCTGTTTCGGTTTCAATGATTGTTCCACTGAGGGTATATTTTTCTTGTGCAAGTAAAATATTGCTAAAGAGCAATAAAAGGAAAAGTGTCTTTTTCAAAGATTTAATTTTTTATAAAAATAGTCATAAAAAAAGCCTTCAGATAAGTAGAAGGCTTTTTTAGATTTATTTTAACATCTGTAAATTATTCTATTATGTTTTAGAAATATTATAACTGTATTCTAATAGATTTATTTTGAATTAGTTTATTTTTATTTTCAGTATCATTTCATTTTTTATTAATAAAAAAAAGCCTCCAGAAATAAGAAGGCTTTTAAAGTTTATGTTTAAATGTCTGGGTTATTTTTTAATAATCTTTTTTGTAAATGTGTTCCCATCAACTGTATTAAAAGATAGTAAGTAAACTCCACTGTTCATTAAACTTACATCTATAGAGTTATCAAGTCCTTTTAATAGATTTGATAAAATAACTCGTCCTTGAAGATCTGTGATATTATAATCACTAATAGTTCCTAAAGTACGATCATATGAAACAGAAACAGAAGCGTTTGTAGGATTTGGATACACTTTAACTTTAGATGAAAATGCTTCAATGTCTTCAATAGACAAAACATTAAAAATATCCTCTATTTCAACAAAAGATAATGCGCGATCATATACTAGAATATCGTCTAATTTTCCTGGAAACTGAAGGTTAGGAACATCTGCTTGAGTAGCTATCGTAAAAGGTAATGGGCTTGCAACTATGGGTGTGTTGTTAGCAGCTGATCCAACTGATACTCCATTTATGTATAAATTTGAATTAACGCCGTCATACGTAGCTGCAACATGAGTCCAATCTCCTGTTGGAATAGATCCAGAATCAATTGGTAAAGGCCCATTAACGTTCCATCTAACTCCTTGATCTGGGTTTAAACCTAAATAATATCCACCAGCTCCAGCTCCGTTCCAATTATTTAAAAGCCCAGTCCAGTCAGCAATTGATTCGCCTATTTCTATCCAAGCACATAAGGTGAAGTTACTATCTGCATTAAAATTAAATGCATTTGGATTAGAAATTAAATCCAAGTATTCATTAATAAAAAGTAATGCCTGGTCTGAAGCTCCAAACCGATCATTTACAGGTAATAATATTCCTATGCCTGCGACTTCAAGATCTAAGGCAGATGGACTTGAGTCTTCATAGGTGCCGTCGTTTAATTTATAATGTCCAACCAATCCATTTGTTGGAATCTGAGCGAAACCTGAAAAGAATATTGAAATACACATTAAAGTAAAAAGTAGTTTTTTTGTCATAATATGGTGTGTTAGTTTCTCTAAATGTACATTATTTTTATTAAATAAATAATTTGAAAATTTAAACGTCATACTTGCGATTAGAAATTAAGAAACAAAAAAGCCTTCAGAAAATCTGAAGGCTTTTTAAATTTATAAAGTAAGATCTACTAATAATAAGTGAATCTTCTCACTTTAGCAATGTGTTTTGCTAATCTAATTACTTGATGACTGTATCCATATTCGTTATCATACCAAACGTATAATACACAACTTTTACCATCTTCAGTAACGATTGTAGCATTACTATCGAAAATAGAAGGAGCAGAAGAACCTACGATATCACTAGATACTAATTCATTGTTTAGAGAATATTTAATTTGTTCAACTAAATTACCTTCCATCGCATATCCTTTCATCATAGCATTTAATTCTTCTACTGTTGTACTCTTTTCAAGTTTTAGACTAAGAATTGCCAATGATCCATTAGGTACTGGAACACGAATTGCGTTAGATGTTAATTTTCCTTCAAATGAAGGTAATGCTTTAGTTACTGCTTTTCCAGCACCTGTTTCAGTGATGACCATATTTAATGCTGCAGCACGACCTCTTCTATATTTTTTATGCATATTATCTACCAAGTTTTGATCATTGGTATATGCATGAATTGTTTCTAAGTGACCATTTACAACCCCTAATTCATCTTCCATAGCTTTAAGTACAGGCGTAATCGCGTTTGTTGTACATGAAGCTGCAGAGAAAATATCTACATTATTTGGATCATGTTCTTCATGATTTACACCATGAACAATATTTGGAATTCCTTTACCAGGAGCTGTTAATAATACTTTTGAAGCTCCTTTAGGAACTAAGTGCCTTGCTAAAGCTACATCATCTCGAAAAGCACCTGTATTATCAATAATTAAAGCATCATGGATACCATAAGCTGTATAATCGATATCTTCAGGAGCATTAGCTGAAATGATATGAACTGTAGTTCCATTTATGATTAATGCTTTGTTTTCAAGATCAACAGAAACAGTTCCGTTAAAATCGTTATGAACAGAATCATATTGTAACAATGAAGCTCTTTTTTCTAATACTGTTTGATCAATTGCACCTCTAGTTACAATGGCTCTTAAACGCATTTGTGAACCTTTACCAGCTTGAGACATTAATTCTCTAGCTAATAATCTACCAATACGACCAAAACCATATAAAACAACATCTTTCGGTGTAATTGTATGCCCGTTTTTGGCATCCTTTAATTTGTCTTTAACAAAAGCTAAAGCATCTTCGTATTTATCATCTTGTAAATGATATTCGTATGTTAATTTACCAATGTCAAGTTTTGAAGGAGGTAAATCTAATGTGCTTATCGCTTGTGCTATTTCAACAGAATCAAAAATAGAAATCGATTTTTCAACAAAATCTTTCGCGTATTTATGAAGGTTTAAAATATCACTTACATTACGGTCTATCAATTGGTTTCTAAAAATCACCAATTCAATTGACTTATCGTACCAAAGGTCACTTACAATTTTTATAAATTCTACCGTTGCTTTACGGCGGTCAGTTTGAAAAGAAAGTTCTTTTTCGTAAACATCAACAAAACTCATAGGGATGTGTTTTTTAAAGGGTTATAATTTTGTGCAAAAATACTTATTTATAAATGATGTAAAAAGTTATTTGATAAAATAAATACCCTTCAAAATAAATAATAATTTTGAAGGGTATTTTTATCAGATTAAATAGGGGATTATCTGAAAATAAAACTGTTCATGTCTCCTTGTTGGTCCATAAAAGTGATTTTTATAGGATTACTCTTATGACGCGAATCCATTATTCTTTGAGCATCATTTATAGAGGAAACTTTTTTGTCATTAATTTTTAGGATGATAATTCCTGCTAAATTATATTGTTCAATATCTCTAGTTAGCGCTCTATTCACTTTTACACCATAACTTAGGCCTTTGTTTTTTAATTCACTTTTAGTTGCGTTTTTAATTTCCAAACCTAAATCTTCTAACTCATAGGTTTCCAACTTTATTAAGGTAACAGGAACATTTCTTTTCTTTCCATCTCTAAGCAACGTAACTTGTACTTCATCATTGGGTCTTTTGGATCCTAAATAGCCAACTAGATCTGAAAACTTTCCAATTTTAATTCCGTCAACTTCTTTGATAATATCTCCTTGTTCAATTCCACTTTTATCAGCGCCACTTCCTTTTTCAATTCCATTAACGAATACACCTTCTGTTTCATCAATTCCCATGTTGTTTGCGAAATCTGAATTTAGGTTTCTTCCTGTAATTCCTAAAATACCACGTTGAACATTTCCAAATTCCATGATGTCTTCAATTACTTTTCGAGCATTATTTGAAGGTACTGCAAATGAATACCCAACATAATTGCCTGTTTCAGAAGTGATCGCTGTATTGATTCCAATTAATTCACCACGTGTATTTACCAAAGCTCCTCCGCTATTTCCTCTGTTTACAGCAGCATCAGTTTGTATGAAAGATTGAGGGTTTCCATCAAATTCATTTAAATCACGAGCTTTAGCACTTACAATTCCAGCGGTAACCGTAGAAGTAAGGTTAAAAGGATTACCAACGGCTAATACCCATTCTCCAATTTTTAACTCATTAGAGTCTCCAAAAGGAATGTAGGGTAATTTACCATCGGGTTCTACTTTAATTAAAGCAATATCAGTTTTTGGATCGGTACCAACCAATGTTGCAGTATATGTTTTATTGTTGTTTAGCGTAATTTCTAATTGTGATGAATTATCGATTACATGATTATTGGTGATGATATAACCATCAGGTGAAATAATAACCCCACTTCCTGAACCTATCATTGCTCTTGCTGTTCCTCCACCTGAAAAATATTCTCTTAATGAAGAAGGCTGAGTACTAATGGTTGTGTTCTTTACATGTACTACTGCGTGTACTGTTTTTTCAGCAGCATTAGTAAAATCGATATTAGTACCGTTTGTTACAGAACCAGTATAATTTGTTGGAATAAAAGTTGAAGCTTCATTCTGAATTTTATTATTTGTTACAATTTCAGGTTCTAAAAATAATTTATAACCACCTAATGTAAATGCGCCTGCTATTACTGCTACAAATGCTAAACGAAATATTTGTTTCATTGTTTTTTCTTTTTATTAATTACTCTGATAACTTAAAATTGCAAAATATTAGTATGCAGTCAATTCACTTTAACTCGTATTTAACATGACAAAAACATTTCTTTAACTCTTTGCTTTTAGTACATTTGCGATACATGGAATTCACTTTTTATAAATACCAAGGCACCGGAAATGATTTTATTATTATTGATAATAGAAGTCAATTGTTTCCTAGGGATAATTTTAAATTGGTCTCACAAATGTGTGATCGTCGGTTTGGAATTGGAGCTGATGGATTGTTGTTGTTAGAGGAGCATGATACCTTAGATTTTACGATGATTTATTATAATGCTGATGGTAATCTTGGATCCATGTGTGGAAACGGAGGAAGATGTATTGTACATTTTGCTAACTTTTTAAATGTAATTGATGATCAAACCACATTTGAGGCTTCAGATGGAATTCATGAGGCAACTATTAAAGATGATTTGATTTCACTTAAAATGAATGATGTTTCAGAATTTAAAATAAATAAAGATTACACATTTTTAAATACTGGATCTCCTCACCATGTGGAAATGGTTGATGATATAGTTAGCTATCCAGTAAAAGAAAAAGGGGAAATAATTCGTTATAATACATATGGCGATGAGGGTTCTAATGTCAACTTTGTATCTCAGTTAAATGATCAAGAGTTCAAAGTAAGAACCTATGAACGTGGAGTTGAAGATGAAACTTTATCTTGTGGGACTGGTGTTACAGCGGTTGCAATAGCCATGTATGAAACAAATAAAACTATTGCAAATAATATAACATTGCATACAGAAGGAGGAATTCTTGAAGTTCGTTTTATAAAAGAGAATGAAACATATACTTCTATTTATCTTACAGGACCAGCAGAACAAGTTTTTAAAGGAGTTTGGAAATGAAGACATTAATTGGAACAGATATATATTTAAGAGCTTTAGAGCCAACCGATTTAGATTTTCTTTATCATATGGAAAATGATGAATCATTATGGGAAGTTAGTAATACATCTACACCATTTTCAAAATTTGTATTATCACAATACTTGGAGAATTCACACCGAGATATATTCGATATTAAGCAATTACGACTTGTAATCTGCAAGAAAGATTCAGATCTTCCAATTGGTTGTATCGATTTATTCGATTTTGAACCTAAGCATCATAGAGTTGGAATAGGAATTGTAATTTTTTCAGAAGAAGAAAAACAAAAAGGTTATGCATTACAATCTATTCAATTATTGGCACGTTATGTGTTTCAGCACTTAAATATAAGAACGGTTTTTGCTAATATAACCGAAAGTAATTCAGCAAGTATTCAGCTTTTTGAAAAGGCAGGGTTTACTAAAGTAGGAGTAAAAAAAGATTGGCTCTTGATAAAAGGAGTATATAAAAACGAACTATTATATCAATTAATAAATAATGTACATTAAAAAAATACTTGTTATCATATCACTTCTAGGGTTAATTGGTATGGCAGCTTTTTCATATTATGTTTATAATGCTGTATTTACTTCAAATACCGCTTTTAATAATGAGGAAGCGCATATTTATATTCCAACGGGTGCAAAGTTTAAGAATGTTTTAGAGGAATTACGTCCATTATTAACAGATGATATTTCATTTGAAGCTGTTGCTAACAGAAAAAAATATCCAGCAAACATAAAACCGGGTCATTATATCATTAAAAAAGGAATGAATAATAATGATATTGTAAATACAATACGAAGTAAAAATATTCCGATTAAAATAAAATTCAATAATCAAGAACGATTAGAAAACTTAGCTGGGCACTTATCTAGACAAATTGAACAAGACAGTTTAACATTATTAAACGCTATGAAAGAGCGTGAGTTTTTAGCAAAGAATGATTTGAATAATCAAAATGTACTTTCATTATTTATTCCGAATACCTATGAAGTATATTGGAATACTACTGCAAATGATTTCTGTGATAAAATGCAAAATGAATACAATCGATTTTGGAATGAATCTAGAAAGCAAAAAGCAGATGCGTTAGGAATGACTCCAAAAGAAGTTATTTCGCTTGCAGCAATTGTTCAGAAAGAAACTGCAAAAGTTGATGAGCGAAGTAGAGTAGCAGGTGTTTATTTAAATAGAATTAAGGTAGGCATGTTATTGCAAGCAGATCCTACAGTGATATATGCAAAAAAATTAGCCGATAATAATTTCAACCAAGAAATTAAACGTGTTCTATATAAAGATCTTGAAATTGACTCTCCATATAATACTTATAAATATGCAGGGGTTCCACCTGGACCAATTGCAATGCCTGATATTACTTCAATTGATGCTGTATTAAATCCTGAAAAGCATGGATATTACTATTTTGTGGCCAATGTTAAGGATTTTGGCTATCATAAATTTGCTAAATCTTTAGCTCAACATAATAGAAACCGACAGGAATATGTACGTTGGATCAATAGTCAAGGTGTAAATAGATAATATCACTATTAACTTCCTGTTTATTATATGATTAATATCATTTCTCTCCCTTCTTTCTAGTAGTAATTTTGCACCATAAATAAGTGATTATGGCAACTATTTTTTCATTAAGAAATAATTAACACACTCATAATCATATAATTAAAAAAGGTTGTATATTTGCACTCCGAAAAACAAAGAGTAGGAATTCTCTTTAATTTTTGAACAAATGAAACGTAACATACTACAAATTAGCTTTTTACTTGTTGTAATGCTAGGCATAACAACTGGTTTTTCTACGAAGGTAGAAGCAGATTTATCACAGTACCAAATGAATGGTTTGGAGCTTTGCTATGATGTACCTAATGAAAATGAAGTAGATACTTTTATTTTTGACTTCCCTGATTACCATCTTTTTCTTGGAAAATCTTATGTAGGATTTAAAGAAGCTGTTGGTTTTAAGGAATCTAGAGGTGATTATTCAGTGATAAATCAATATGGTTATATGGGAAAATACCAGTTTGGTAAAGGAACCCTAAAAATGATTGGTATTCATGATTCTAGTTTTTTCTTGGAAGACACTAAATTACAAGAACAAGCTTTTACAGCTTATGCTGCAAGAAATAAATGGATTCTAAGACGAGACATAAAACGTTATGTTGGAACTTATATCCGTGGAGTTAAAATTACTGAATCAGGAATATTAGCTGCAGCTCACTTAGGTGGTGCTGGTAATGTGAAAATATATTTAAGAAGTGGTGGAATGAATGGATTCAGTGATGCATTCGGTACTTCAATACGTTACTATCTTAAAAAATTCTCAGGATACGATACTTCATTTGTAATTGCAAATAAGCAAGCTACCGTATTATAATATAAATTATTTTTGAATAATAAATAAGGTGGGTCTTTTATGAAGGTCCACCTTTATTTTTTTCCAATCTTCTATAGTATATGTTCTAATATATTCAGATGGAAGAGTAATGTCGCATGCAACACATAATTTGGTTTGAGGATGCATTGCTACTTTAAGGCTCTCTAACATTTGATTGTTGCGATATGGAGTTTCAATAAAAGATTGTGATTGATCATATTCTATAGATAACTTTTCTAATCGTTTGAGTTCAGCTTTTCGTTCCCTTTTATCAATCGGTAAATACCCATTAAAGGCAAAATTTTGACCATTAAATCCGCTTGCCATCATAGCTAATAAGATTGAGGAAGGGCCTACTAATGGAACAACTTTTATCCCTTTTATATGTGCTTGTTCAACTATTAAAGCTCCTGGGTCAGCAATTCCAGGACATCCAGCATCTGAAATTATCCCAACATCTTTTCCTTCAAAACAAGGAGAAAGCATATCAGGGATTTCATTTATATCGGTGAATTTATTTATCTGATTTATATGTAAATCCGGCTGTGATTTTTTAGGAGCAATGCTTTTTATAAACCTACGAGCATTTTTCTCGTGTTCAACAATATAAAAATCGATATTTTCAATCGCTTTCTTTACCAACAAAGGCAATACTTCCAATGGGGGAGTATCGCCTAATGTACATGGTATTAAATAAACTTTTCCTAGTTCAGGTTGCATTCAATATTATTTAACAACTAATTTTTTAATAATTGATTGCCCGCTTTCAGTTTCAATTTTAACTAAATAAACACCTTTACTTAAGTCGCTTATGGGAATTAACTTTTCAGAAAGTGAAATATTTTTTTCAGTATAAATGATACTTCCTTTTAAATCAATAATTGAAATAGTATTAATTAATTTGTTGTTAGAAATACTAACTTCTAAACTTTCTGAAGCAGGGTTAGGTGATAATGTTAATTGGTTTGTTGTATTAAAATCTGGATTTGATAATACTCCACCTTTTACTTTTTGAATATTTCCAGCAATATCTACAATATATAATTCTTTATGAATGTCTTCACCAAAAGAAACCCATGTTCCGCCATAATCACCTAGATTGACAATATTATCACTACCGTCTAAATATTGGATATCACCATTTCCTGTAGTTGCAAAAATATAAACACCAGCGATGTCAGTATACATTGTTCCTCTATACACATAACCACCAACTACATTACAAAAACAAGGAGGGATTGGGTATGACGCAACAGGAAAAGTCATTTCAGAAATATCTGGACATCCTGATGTATTGAAAGGAGCATCCGCTTCATAACAACGCCATCCATAGTTAAGGCCTGCGTCTGTCGAAGGGACACGGTTTATTTCTTCAAATGAATTTTGACCAACATCTCCAATCCAAAGATCTCCAGTTGTTTCATCAAAAGTAAATCTCCAAGGGTTACGTAATCCTATAGCCCAAATTTCATCACGACCATCAGGATTTCCTACATATGGATTATCTGCAGGGATTCCATAATTTTCTGGACTACTTGGGTTATCAACATCTATACGAAGCATTTTACCTAATAATTCTAATGGGTTTTGAGCACGATTACCTGGGTCACCACCAGATCCACCATCTCCCATACCTATATATAAATAACCATCAGGTCCAAATGCTATACAACCTCCATTATGATTACCAAAAGGTTGAGAAATAGTCATTAAATTTAATTCTGAATTGGGATCTGCTATATCTGGATCTGTTCCATCAACACTAAATCTAGACACAACAGTATTCCCTGAGTTATTAGTATAGTTTACATAAAAATAACCATTGTTAGCATAATCTGGATGAAAAGCAAGACCTAAAAGACCTCTTTCACCACCACTTGAAATAAGTGAGTCAATATCTAAAAATGGAGTAGGGATTTCAGAACCATCTGCATTTAAAATTATGATTTTCCCGTCTTGTTCATGAACAAATAGACGATCATCACCAGCGTTTACAATACCTAACGGACTTGAAAGGCCATTGGCAAATAATTCTAACTCAATCGTTTGTGCGCTTATAATACTAGAAAATAGAAATAAAGCAAATAGGGTAAGATTTTTCATAGTTTATTATTTTTTTACTAAAATAGTAAAAACATTAACAAATAAACTATAGTCTTGATGCAATTTGGTCACAGGCTTTGTCTAACATTTGATAGACATCTTCAAAGCCTTGCCCTCCACCATAATATGGGTCTGGCACATCGACATTTTCATTTGGAAATATTTCATCTAAAATTAGCTGAACTTTAGTTTTTTCTTCTTCAGATTGAGCTAATTGAATAACATTATCATAATTTGAATTATCCATTACAAATATAAAATCGAAATTTGAAAAATCTGCATGACTAAATTGCCTACCTCTTTGTGTTGAGATATTTAACCCATGTTTTTTTGCAATATCTATACTTCTAGGATCTGGAGAATTTCCAACATGCCAAGGACCTGTTCCTGCTGAATCAACATATATAGTTGATGCATCAACTTTAGATTTTAAAATACCTTCAGCTAAGGGGGAGCGGCAAATATTACCTAAACAAACCATGAGAACTTTTGTTTTCATAATGTTTATTTGTGAAAATTAATTATAAAGTAAGTTTCTTATTTAAGTCTTCTACGTACTTCCTGAATTGCTTATCAGTACTAGAAAGGTTGTTAACTGTTTTACAAGCATGAAGAACCGTAGCGTGATCTCTTTGTCCAATTTGCGAACCAATAGAAGCTAAAGAAGCTTTTGTAAATTTCTTCGCAAAAAACATAGCTAATTGTCTAGCTTGTACAATATGACGTTTTCTAGTTTTAGATTGTAAAGTGTCAATATCCATCTGGAAATATTCACTCACTACTTTTTGGATATATTCTATAGAAACTTCTCTCTTCGTGTGCTTCACATAATTTTCAACAATTTTGCGAGCAAGTTCAATAGTAATTTCTTTTTTATTGAAAGATGAATGAGCGATTAAAGAAATGATTGCGCCTTCTAACTCTCTAATATTCGTTTTAATATTATTGGCTAAAAACTCAATTATATCTTCTGGCATTTCAACACCATCACGATATAATTTATTTTTAATAATAGCAACACGAGTATCGTAATCTGGATGATTTAATTCAGCAGAAAGACCCCATTTAAAACGAGATAATAATCGTTGTTCAATATCAATCATATCCACTGGAGCCTTGTCACTTGTTAAGATAACTTGTTTTCCGTTTTGATGTAAATGATTGAATATATGAAAGAAAACATCTTGTGTTCCTGCTTTTCCAGAAAGTAACTGAATGTCATCAACAATTAAAATATCTATAATTTGATAGAAGTGAATAAAATCGTTTCTATTATTCTTTTTTACAGATTCAATATATTGTTGCGTGAATTTTTCAGCAGAAATATATAACACTGTTTTCTCTGGGTATTTATCTTTTATTTCAACTCCAATAGCGTGTGCTAAATGAGTTTTTCCTAGACCAACTCCTCCAAAAACCAATAATGGATTAAATGAAGTTCCTCCAGGTTTATTTGCAACTGCCATTCCAGCAGAACGAGCTAATCTATTTGAATCGCCTTCTAAAAAACTTTCGAAATTATAATTCGGATTTAATTGAGATTCAATTTTTACGTTTCTAATTCCAGGAATTACAAAAGGGTTTTTTAATTCTGGGCTTTTATTTTTTAATGGAACGTCAACATCTTGAGATTTTAAATGTCCCCTGTTCGCACTAGGGATTCTTTCAGTAAATGGTTTTTTGTTACCATACGTGTTCTCCATTTTAATAATGTAGACCAACTTTGCTTTTTCGCCTAGTTCTTTTGTAAGTGCAACTTTTAAAATTTTCACATAATGTTCTTCCAACCATTCATAGAAAAATTTACTAGGGACTTGAATGCTCAATGCATCGTCAGTCAACTTAACTGCTTTTATTGGTTCAAACCAAGTTTTGTAAGCTTGAGCGGTAATGTTGTCTTCTATAAAGTCGAGACAGTTTTTCCACACCGAGTTAGCAGTTTTGCTCATAGTTAAATTTGAAGAGTTGTTAGTTATTAATGTGATTAAGAAATGTGAAAAATTGTTGTTGCTTAATGATTTCTTAACAATGCAAATATGTGAACAAAAAAGTTAAAAAAAAAATACTTTTGCTATTGAATTATTAGTTTTTTTTCATCATATTCCCGTAACGTTAAAACTACAAAAAAACTTCTTCATTCTAGTAAATTATTTTGAAAAAAACTTATACAAATCTTAGAGTCCGATATGGAGAGACAGACCAAATGGGAATTGTCTATTACGGAAATTATGCAGAATACCTAGAACAGGGGCGAACAGAATGGCTTAGAGAGCTAGGGTTTTCATATAAATTTTTAGAAGAAAACAATGTTCATTTGCCCGTTGTAAATATGAATATTGATTATAAAAACCCTGCACTATATGATGATATCATCACAATTACTACTTCATTAAAAAAAATACCTTCAGTTAAAATTGAATTCTATTATGAAATCCATAACCAGGACGGTAAACTTTTAATACAAGCAACAACAACTTTGGTTTTTATAAATAGTATTACCAATAAATTGATGAGGGCTCCATCTTACTTATTAGATAAATTGTGATTATAAGTACTATACTTTTTTAATAGTAACCTTATAAGTATTGTCGAATAGATTATAAATTCGATCCGCATCTTTTTTTCGAACAGAAATAATATATTCACACTTCAACTCTAATTTTTGACCTGTGATATTTAAATTTTGATCTTTTACAATTCGCATTACAATATTCATTTCTGGATATTCAAATTGCAATTTAAAATCGACATCAATAGTCTTTTCAATTATATTCGAATTTTCAAGTGCCCATTGTGCACCTGTTTTATATGCCTGAATTAAACCTCCAACACCTAATTTTGTTCCACCAAAATAACGAACTACTACTACCAAAATATTTGTTACATCGAAAGATTGTAATTGTCCATAGATTGGCATTCCTGCGCTATTAGACGGCTCTCCGTCATCATTAGCTCTATATTTACTATAATCATTACCTAATTGCCATGCATAACACCAATGTCTTGCATTGAAATGAGTTTTCTTTAAGCCTTCAATATATTCTTTAATTTCTTCTTCCGTTGTTACAGGAAAAGCGTATCCATAAAATTTACTACCTCGATCTTTAAATAAGGCTTCTTCTGAAGGTTTTGTAATTGTTTTATATGTGTCTTTAATAGAATCCATTTTAACTTGAAAAAAATATAAGAAGAATACTAGTGATTGCTAAAAATATTCCGAACCAATTCTTCGGAATTAGTTTTTCCTTAAAAAGTAAAATTCCAAGAATAGTTGATAACATAACTACAGCCACATTGTTTAAAGTAAATACTTCTGAACTTTCTAATCCTTCACTTCGTAAAGCTTTTACAAGAAAATAAACTGAAAAGTAATTAGGGATCCCTAAGAATATACCAGCAACCCAATTTTTTAATTCAATTTTTACAGTTCCTTTAATTGCTTTATATATAATAATTAAAGCTCCAACGATTGCTGCTGCAAAAAATATAGTTGCTGAAAATATGGGCACATCATTTTTAGCTACAAAACTATCTTCAAGAAATTTTATACTCGTATCTACAATTCCACTTCCTATAAAAACTAAAATAGGGTAGATGATATATTTCTTGTCTATAGAAATATTTGACTTAGATTTTAAAGATGAAAAATATACAGCGATAAGAGCTAGGAGAATCCCTATGATTTTTAATGCACTAGCATCTTCTTTATAATAAAATAGCCCAAAAAGAATAGGAATCACCATACTCATTTTTGTAGCAATTGAAACTACAGATAATCCTCCTTTTTGTGTTGTGATTGCCATTAGTACAAAAACTACAATAAAAAGTATTCCTAGAAGTATCGAATAATAAAACCAATCATAACTTATCATTTGAGAAATAGAAGCTACTTCTCCATAGGCAATAATCCCTGTAATAAAAGCAGTAATGTAATTAGCGGTAATTGCCTGTAGAATGTCTATTTTAAAACGTTCAAACAATTTAAATACTACAAATATCATTGTAGCTGCTAATACACTAAAGAGTAAATAAAACAAGGTTAGTTGGAATTAAATTAGTTCAAATATATCTTTTTTCTTTTGAAATAAATTCACAATATCATCTTCTAGTGGATTATTATTCCAAACATGAATCCCTAACTTTTTTGCAGCTTCAGTATTTTCAAAAGTATCATCTATAAATAAACACTCTTCAGCTTTTAAAGAATTTGAATCTAACACAAATTGATAGATGTCACTTTCAGGTTTTCTTAGCTGAATCTCATGAGATAAATAGAACTGATGAAATGAGTTTTTAAATCGGATATAACGTTCATTACCCATGTTTTCAATTACCTTTTCTATGTGAAGCTCATTCGTGTTACTTAGCAGAACTAGTTGATAATGATTGCTTTTTTTTAGCGCTTCTATAAATTCTAACCGATGTTCTGGAAAGTCTAAAATTATTGCATTCCAAGCTGCTTCTAATTGTTTCTTTTCAGTGTTTGGAAAAATCTCATGATAGAATGAAACAAAGTCAGTACTAGATATTTTACCAGTTTCATAGAGCTTGTTTTTGTCTGTCATTTCTTCAGAGAAAGAATTAATGCCAAGATCTTTTAATTCTCTATAAGTTGCTTGTTTGTCTAAATTAACAAACACATCGCCAAAGTCAAATATGATGGTTTTAATCATTGAAATAATAATATAATTTATCTTGAAGAATATTCTCTTCGGAAGAAATAGCACTTTTCAAAGTAGGAGATTCAACACCTTCTTTAAATTCATTGTCTCCAATAAAAACACGAGCTTCATCCCAAAGATTCTCATCGATAAATGTTTGAAGCATTTTAGCACCTCCTTCAATAATCACCGATATAACTCGATGTTTATGTAAAACAGTACATATTTGTTTAGCAATTGGCTGAGAGAAATCTATCATTTCGAAAAACAGATTTTCATTATTAGATTTTTCTTTTTCAGTAATAATAATTGTTTTTACTTCCTTGTTATAAACGGAATGATCCTCAGTTATTTTTAATGACTTATCTAATACAATCCGAACCGGTGTGTTGCCTTCCCAGTCTCTAGTCGTTAAACTAGGGTTGTCTTGTAACACTGTGTTAGTACCCACTAATATTGCATGCTCTTGAGCGCGCCATTTATGGACTAATTGCCTAGACTTTTTATTTGTTATCCAAACAGGTTTTTTATCTTTTCTATGTTTTTCAGAAGGAGCTATAAAACTATCTTTGGTTTCTGCCCATTTTAATATAATGTAAGGTCTCTTTTTATTCTGAAAGGTGAAAAATCTCCTGTGCTGATTTTTACATTGCTGTTCTAAAACTCCAACTTCTACATTACAGCCAGCTTGCTGAAGTTTTTCAATTCCTTTTCCAGCAACCAATTCATTATCATCTTTACAGCCAATATAAATAGTCGGAATTTGATGTTTAATGATAAGATCACTGCAGGGAGGTGTTTTTCCATAATGTGAACAAGGCTCTAAGGTAACGTAAATCGAAGCTTTAGATAATAAGGTTTTATCTTCCACCGATTGGATTGCATTAACTTCGGCGTGATTGCTTCCATGAGGACTTGTAAACCCTTCACCAATAACATTTTGATTATATACAATCACGCAGCCTACAGAAGGATTCGGATAAGTATTTCCAAGTCCTTTTTTTGCAAGTTCTATGCAACGAGACATATATTTTTCATGTATATTCACAGGGTAAAAATACAAGGAATCATTTATATGAGCACAGCATTTATTCGACCTATTTTAAAAAAAGATAATCCTAAGATTGCCAAGGTGATACGCCAAGTGTTAATTGACTTTGGAGTTCCTAAGGTTGGAACGGCTTATGCAGATAAAACATTAGATACACTTTATGAAGTATATCAAAAACCTCGTGCTGCTTATTTTGTGGTTGAATATGAAGGAAATATTATAGGTGGAGGTGGTTTTTCTCAATTAGATAACTTTGAAGGAAGTGTATGCGAACTTCAAAAAATGTATTTTTTACCTGAAGCCAGAGGAAAAGGATTAGGAAAACAAATGATAGAATCTTGTTTAGAAATCGCTAAAAAACATTTATATAATCAATGTTACCTCGAGACCATGCCTTATATGGAAGCTGCACAAAAACTCTATAAACGTAATGGATTTGAAGATTTAACAGGCCCTATGGGAGATACTGGGCACTTTTCGTGTACAGTACATATGATTAAAAACATCTAGATTTTGACCTTACGAGAACTTAAAATAGAATTTCAAAACACTTTGAAAGATGTATACCCTTCAGAAGAGGTGCAATCTTTCTTTTCTATTCTTTCTGAAGAATATTTAGGTTTAACTAGAATTGATATTGTTTTAAAAGCGGATACGTTAGTTTCAGAAGAAAAAACAAATCGGTTTTTAGATGCAATTGAACAACTTAAAAAGCATAGACCCATTCAATATATTATTGGAAACACAGAGTTTTACGGTTTGCCTTTTAAAGTTAGTGAACATGTATTAATTCCACGCCCAGAAACAGAAGAATTGGTAGATTGGATTGTAAATGATATTCAAAAACAGGATCAGATAAAGATACTAGACATAGGCACTGGGAGTGGTTGTATAGGTATTTCATTAGCTCATAATTTGAAGAAGGCATCAATATCAGTATTAGATGTTTCTGAAGAAGCAATATCTGTAGCAAGAGAAAATGCAACTCAGAATAATGTATCAGTAAAGTTTTTGCAGGAGGATATATTAGAATGTCAACAATTACCAGAAAAGTATGATGTGATTGTTTCAAACCCGCCCTATGTAAGGATTTCAGAAAAAACTGAAATGAAGAATAATGTATTGAAACATGAACCAGATTTAGCTTTGTTTGTTGAAAATAATGATCCTTTATTGTTTTATGAAAAGATTGCATCACTAGCTCAAGAGTATTTAAAAGTTGGTGGATCTCTTTATTTCGAAATAAATGAATACCTTGGTAATGATATGAATCAACTTCTTGAACTGAAAGGTTTTAAAGGTGTTATTCTTAAAAAAGATATGTTCGGAAAGGAACGAATGATTAAATGTAGAAAAGATGGTTGAATTAAATAAAATATGTGTGTTTTGTGGTAGTAGTGAAGGAAATGATACTACGATTCTTGATGTTTCAAAACAGCTTGGTGAAACTTTAGCTAAAAACGAAATCACTTTGGTTTATGGTGCTGCCAAAATTGGTGTCATGGGAATCATAGCGCAATCTACATTAGATAATCACGGAAAAGTTATTGGAATTATTCCAGAGTTTTTAAAATTAAAAGAAGTGGTTCATCTTGGGCTTACTGAATTGATTACGACTCAAAACATGCATGATCGTAAGATGCAAATGCAGGAGATTAGCGATGGATTTATTGCTTTACCAGGAGGTTTAGGAACCTTAGAAGAGTTATTTGAAATACTTACTTGGTTACAACTTGGCTTACATAAAAAGCCTATTGGATTATTAAACATCAATCACTTCTACGATGATTTATTAAATCTATTAGAGAACATGGTTCGTAAGGGTTTTTTGTCTATGGAAAATTATAATCTTCTTATTGTTGATTCTTCAATAGATTCCTTATTAAAAAAAATGTCTGAGTTTAAAGATCCGAAATCTCCAAAATGGTTAAATAGCGATAGAACGTAAAAATCACGCATTTAAGCTAATAGCATTTTATTTTTTTAAACTTTTTTGAAAGTAAATTTTAATAATTTATATATTTAGACATATTAACCATTAAATAATATATATGAATTCTTCAAAAAAGTATTTTGCTGAAGCATTGGGAACATTTGCTTTAGTTTTATTTGGGTGTGGCGCTGCTACAGTAGCGGGTATATCAACTGCAGGACCAGCAGGACTAGGTTTATTAGGTATTTCTTTGGCCTTTGGTTTAGCTGTAGTTGCTATGGCTTACACAATTGGACCAATTTCAGGTTGTCATATTAATCCGGCAATCTCTATTGCAATGTTAGCGGCAGGGAAGCTATCAATGAAAGACACTGTTGGCTATGTGATAGCACAATGTATAGGAGCAATTATTGCTGCAGGTGTTTTGTATTTAATCTTAACAAATGGTAGTGGTTTTGTAATGCCAGAATGGGGCTTAGGTAGTAATGGCTGGGGTGAAGGTTATCTTGGAAATTATTCAATGCAAGCAGCACTTATAGCTGAGTTTGTATTTACCTTTTTATTTTTAATGGTCATTTTTGGGACAACAGCCTCTAATGCATCCCCACAAATGGCAGGGTTAGCAATAGGTATTGCATTGGCATTAATACATTTTGTAGTAATTCCTATTACTGGAACTTCAGTAAATCCAGCACGTAGTTTAGGTCCAGCATTATTTGCAGGTGGTATGGCTTTAAGTCAATTATGGCTATTTATAGTTGCACCTATTGCAGGGGGATTATTTGCTGCTTTGGTTAGAAAAGTGTTTGTAAACGATTAATTATTATAGTTCATTATTAAAAAGGGTTTCAATCTTGAAACCCTTTTTGCGTTTTATCAAAATTTTTAACGATATTATTAATTGATTGTTAGTGTTTTGCGGTGTTTGTTAATAAATCCTTAAAAAACAGTGTTTTTCCTGTAATAATTCCCTTACAAATATTGTACCTTGAGGACTTAATATTAACCAACAATTTATACAATGAAAAAAAATCACTTACTCTTAATTTTATTATTAACCATTTTTGCGTTTACGAGTTATTCTCAGGGGAACGGGAAAACTAAAGCAAATTACTCAGGAAAAGTTTCATCTGTAGAATATGTTTCTTCTATGATGTCTAGACCTGGAGATTTAGTACCTCCTGATAATACTCCAAGGGAAGCAAAAGATAAAAGATCAATTCAAAATCTTATTAAATCTAGTCAAGACCCTCAAAAAAAAGATGACTATTTTTTTAAAAATAGAAATAATTTAGAACAAAGCATGGAGAGAGCTCCAGCGAGTCTTGTTTTTGATACTTATGCATCAAATTCACAGCCAACAGATCCATCTTTGGCAATTGGACCAAATCATGTATTTGTAGTTTATAATACTGGTTTTATGATTTATGATAAATCTGGTAATGTATTGCAGGGTGAAACTGCGCCAAATCCAGCGATTTTCCCATCAGGAGGTTGTTGCGACTTAACGGTTTCATACGATAATGCAGCGGACAGATGGGTCGTTTCATTTTTACATACCTCAGCAGGTGCACAAATTGCAGTTTCTGATGGTCCAAATCCTTTAACAGCAGGATGGTATGTATATACAATTTCTTCAATTAGTGATTATCAAAAATTATCTGTTTGGAGTGATGGTTATTATTTAACAGACAATACAAGTGGTTCAAACAAAGTTTGGGCTATGGAAAGATCTGAAATGCTTGCTGGTAATTCTGGTGCACAAGTTGTTGGATTTAACCTTCCAGGAATCGTAACGAGTGGATTTTTCAGCCCTCAAGTTTTAAATGTTACAGATAATAACTTACCTGCAGCTGGTGGAGCAACAGTTGTTTATATGCAAGACGATGCTTGGAGTGGAGTATCTTCTGATCATATTAAATTATGGACAATCGATGTAAATTGGAGTAATACTTCAAATTCGACAATATCTTCTGCTCAACAAATCAATACTACTTCTTTTATTAGTGTTTTTGATAATGGAAGTTTTTCAAATTTAGCTCAACCAAATGGTGGTTCCTCACTGGATGCTTTACAAGCTACAATCATGAATCAGGCACAGTTTAGAAAATTCGGATCTCATAATTCTGCAATATTTAATTTTGTTGTAGATACTGATGCTTCTTCAGGAGAAAGAGCTGGAGTGCGTTGGATGGAATTTCGTCAAAGTGGTGATAACCAACCATGGTCGCTATACCAAGAAGGTACGTATACAGCACCAGATGGAAGACATGCTTGGAATGCAAGTTTAGCAATGGATGGACAGGGTAATATAGGTATGGGTTATACTTCTATGTCTGGGCCAACTACTTCTTCTACAGTAAGAGTGAGTTCTTATTTTACAGGAAGAATGAATGGTGACCCATTAGGAACTATGACTTCAGCTGAAGGACTTATCGCAAATGGAAATGCAAACTTCTCTGGTACTCGTTATGGAGATTATAGTAAAATAGATGTTGATCCATCTGATGACTCTTCATTCTGGTTTATTACAGAATATATGAATAGTGGTAGAAAAGGAGTAGTTGGTAAATTTCAGTTAGAAGCTGCAGTGCCAGATAATGAAGCTCCTTCTGACCCAACAAATTTAGTTGCAAGTAATATCACAGGAAATAGTGCAACGCTAACTTGGAATGCTTCAACTGATAATGTGGGTGTTATTCAATATAATATTTCAATAGATGGATCGGTTGTAGGAACTTCTTCAAATACATCATATAATGTAACAGGACTTTTACCTTTAACTTTGTATAATGCAACTGTGAATGCACAAGATGCAGCCGGAAATACTTCAGGTAACGCAAGTACATCATTTACAACGTTAGAACAACAAATAGAATATTGTGGTTCAGCAAGTACAAATACAAGTGATGAATATATTAGTAGAGTGCAATTAAACACTATAGATAATGGTTCTGGAGCTCAATTTTATTCAGACTTCACAGCTATTTCAACTGATTTATCTGAAGGACAATCATACACAGTTACAGTAACACCAACATGGACTGGAACTATTTATTCGGAAGGATATGCAGTTTGGATTGATTATAACCATAATGGAGATTTTACAGATTCAGGAGAATTAGTTTGGTCGAAGGCAGCTTCAACCGACACTCCTAACAGTGGATCATTTACTGTTCCAAGTGGAACTTCTAAAGAATCAGTAAGAATGAGAGTTTCAATGAAATATAATGGAATTCCTACCTCATGTGAAACTTTTACATATGGTGAGGTTGAAGATTATACAGTAAACCTTCAAGCTGGTGGTGGAGATACAGAAGCTCCAACAACACCAACAAATTTAACTGCTTCTAATATTACAGATACAACTGTGGATCTTTCATGGAATGCATCTTCAGATAATGTAGGAGTTACAGGTTATGAAGTGTTCCAAGACGGTTCAAGTATAGGGACTATAGCAAGTACATCTGCAACAGTTACTGGATTAACTTCAAATACTTCTTATTCTTTTACAGTAAGAGCATATGATGCTGCTGGAAATAATTCAGCACTAAGTAATACTGCAAACGCAACTACTACAAGTGGAGCTGATACTGAAGCACCTTCAGTACCAACAAACCTAACTGCTTCTAATATTACTGATACAAGTGTAGACCTTTCTTGGAATGCATCTTCAGATAATGTAGGTGTAACAGGATATGAAATGTTTCAAAATGGGTCAAGTATTGGTACTACTACTAATACATCATCTACTGTTTCTGGATTAACTTCAAATACGTCTTATACATTTAATGTAAGAGCATATGATGCTGCTGGAAATAATTCAGCACAAAGTAATACTGCAAACGCAACTACTACTGGTGGTGGCGGAGGTGGACCTGGTGTAATAGCTGGTTATTACTTTGAATCTGGATTAGATGGTTGGATTGATGGTGGAAGCGATTGTGTTCGTTTTTCAAATTCATCTCGTGCTTATGAAGGTAATTATTCAATTAGAATTAGAGATAATTCAAACTCATCTAATGCACAATCACCTGTTTTAGATCTTTCTGGTAATACACAAATTACAATCGAATTTCACACCTATGCACGTGGTATGGAAGTAGGTGAAAATTTCTTTGTGGAATTCTATAATGGATCTTCGTATCAAATAATTGGTGATTATGCTAGAGGAACAGACTTTAATAACAATGCTTTCTTTACAGATACCATTACTTTAGATGCTGGAACATATAATTTTAATGCAAATAATAGATTCCGTTTTAGAAATGATGCTAGTGTAAATAACGATCAAATTTATTTTGATGCAGTTGTTATTTCTGGTGATAATGTAACTTCAGCAGCACCATTAATTGTAACTGAAAGTATTTCGCCGATCCAAACATTTAAGAGGACTGTTGATAAAAACATAATTTTATATCCTAACCCAGCAAATTCAATTTTAAATATTGAAATTTCTGAAGGTAGCTTTGATGAAATCATGGTATATTCAGCATTAGGTAAACTTGTAGCTATTGGTGAAACAGGAGTTGATAAGTTTAGTATTAATGTTTCTAACTTTGCTTCAGGTACATATTTTGTACGCTTTGTAGTAGATGGAAAAGCAATAACTAAACGATTTATTAAAGATTAAGTTTTTTATTAGTTAATGAAAAAGGGGCCGTCTTAATAAGACGGCCTTTTTTTGTTGATATTCTATTCTTAATATTCATATTCATTAAAGAATGAATTTTATATTTGTTGAATGAATGCAAAAGATCGTATCTCCCAACTTAGAGATGAATTAAGAAAGCATAACCATAGTTATTATGTGTTAGATACTCCAACTATATCCGATTTTGAATTTGATCAAAAACTAAAAGAACTTCAGCAATTAGAAACAGAAAATCCAGAGCATTATGATGCTAACTCCCCGACTATAAGAGTAGGAGGAGCTATCACCAAAAATTTTAATACGATTGTTCATGATAACAGAATGTATTCTTTAGATAATTCCTATTCAAAAGAAGACTTGTTAGATTGGGAAACTCGCATCAAAAAACTAGTCGATGGAGAAGTAAATTATACATGCGAACTAAAATATGACGGTGCTTCTATTAGTTTAACTTATGAGGATGGTAAGTTGTTAAGAGCCGTAACAAGAGGAGATGGTTATCAAGGAGATGAGGTTACAGCGAATATAAAAACGATCAAGACCATTCCTTTAGTGTTGCAAGGTGATTTCCCTAATAGATTTGATATACGTGGTGAAATTGTACTTCCATTTGAAGGGTTCAATAAAATGAATGAAGACCGTGTTGAAGCTGGTGAAGAACCATACAGAAACCCAAGAAATACTGCTTCAGGCAGCCTAAAGCTACAAGACAGTAGTGAAGTGGCAAAACGTCCCTTAGAATGTTTGCTATATAGCGTAGTAGGTGAAAAGCTCCCTATTAAAACACAAATCCAGAATTTAGAGAAAGCAAGAGAATGGGGATTTAATGTTCCTTGTGACGCTAAAGTTGTTTCAAGTATCGATGAGGTGTTACAATTTGTGGAATATTGGGATGTACATCGTCATGATCTGCCCTACGAAACTGATGGTGTGGTAATTAAAGTTAATAACTTGTATCAACAGGATGAAATGGGATACACTGCTAAAGCTCCTCGTTGGGCGATAGCGTATAAGTTCAAAGCTGAACAGGTTTCTACCATTTTAAACGAAATTACTTATCAGGTTGGAAGAACAGGTGCTATTACTCCAGTTGCCAATTTAGAGCCAGTAGAATTGGCTGGAACGATTGTGAAAAGAGCTTCTTTACATAATGCAGATCAGATTGAGAAATTAGATATTCGTGAAAAGGATACGGTATATGTTGAAAAAGGAGGGGAGATTATTCCGAAAATAATGGGAGTTGATTTGTCTAAACGTCCTATTGATTCTAATGTGACAAAATATATTGAGGAATGTCCTGAATGTCAAACAGAATTAATTAGACTAGATGGAGAAGCTAAACATTTTTGTCCGAATACAATGGGTTGTCCACCACAAATTATTGGAAGGATACAACATTATATTTCTAGAAAAGCAATGGATATTGATGGTTTAGGAGGTGAAACGGTGGCTTTATTGGTGAATAATCATTTGATTACTAATTATGCTGATTTGTATCATTTAACAAAAGACCAAGTGATGCCATTAGAACGTATGGCTGAAAAAAGCGCCGATAATTTAATAACGGGAATCGAAGCTTCAAAAACAATTCCTTTTGAACGTGTATTGTTTGCTTTAGGAATTCGATATGTTGGTGAAACAGTAGCCAAAAAACTAGCCAAGCATTATAAAAGTATAGATGCTTTAGCAAATGCTTCCGAAGAAGAATTGATAAGTGTTGATGAAATAGGTGATGTTATAGCAAAAAGCGTTATTGAGTTCTTTTCTTCAGAAGAAAATGTAACAATGGTTAATCGCCTAAAAGATTCTGGTATTCAATTGGAAATTTCTTCCGAAGTATTAGAAAATCAGACAGATAAATTACAAGGAAAAACATTTGTTGTATCTGGAGTTTTTACAAAGGTTTCACGTAATGAATTAAAGAAACTAATTGAAGATAATGGAGGGAAAGTTTCTAGTTCAATATCCAAAAAAACAGGGTATGTTGTAGCGGGAGATAATATGGGGCCGAGTAAACTTGCAAAGGCTGAAAGCCTTGAAATACCTATCATCACAGAAGATGATTTTTTATTAATGATTTCTTAATTGTACATTCAAATCGTATTTAAATTGTATTTTTGTTATTGTTGAATAAACTATAATGTTCGAAAAATTAAAACGTAAATATCTTAATAAGCAAACAGATGAACATCTGAAGAAAAGAGATATTTCATTGCGAAATGCACCCTTAAAAAGAATTGGGTTTTTAATTGACGAAAATGCATCTACAGATTTTGATAAGTTTTACGATTTTTCAAAAGATTTAAACTTACAAAGAAAGGATGTCAAGATGTATTCCTTTAGAGAGGTTAAAAAGAAACTTCCAACTTTAGTTCAAAATCAGATAAACAACAAGGATTTTTCATGGAAAGGAGATATTATTAATCAAAATGCCAATGAATTTTTAGATATTCCTTTTGATGTATTAGTTGGATATTACGGAAATGATAATAAATTTTTAGATGTTATGATATCTAGAAGTAAGGCGAAGTTTAAAGTCGGATTTTCAGGTTGTGATGAGCGTTTGTACGATCTTATTTTAGATGTAAAACCAAACGATTTTGAAGCATTTAAAATAGAGTTGATTAAATATTTAAAGATTTTAAATAAAATAGATTAAGGAATGAAAAAATTTGTAGGAACAGGAGTAGCATTAGTAACTCCTTTTTTAGAAGATTTATCGATCGATGTTGAAGGATTGAAAAGAGTAGTAGACTTCAATATAGATAATGGTATCGATTATTTAGTTGTATTAGGAACCACAGCTGAAAGCGCTACTTTATCTAAGGAAGAAAAGCAACTAGTTAAACAAACCATCGTAGAGGCTAATAATAATAGATTGCCTTTAGTTTTAGGTATTGGAGGTAATAATACTGCGGCTGTTGCTGAAGAGATGCAAACACAAGATCTAACAGGGTTTTCAGCAATTCTGTCTGTATCGCCTTATTATAACAAACCGACTCAAGAAGGAATTTACCAACACTTTGCTTTCTTAGCTGAGGTGTCACCATTGCCAATTATTTTATATAATGTTCCAGGGAGAACAGCTTCTAATATGAACCCTGAAACGGTAGCTAGATTAGCAACTAACTTTGATAATATTATAGCAGTTAAAGAAGCCGCAGGAGATATTGTTCAGGCAATGAAATTAATTGCGAATTGCCCTAAAGATTTTCTTGTGATTTCAGGAGATGATATGATTACACTGCCAATGGTTTTAGCTGGTGGAGCAGGAGTAATTTCTGTGATTGGAGAAGGTTTTCCGAAAGATTTTTCTAGTATGGTAAAATTTGGTTTAGAAAAGAATGTTGAGGAAGCTTATAACCTTCATTATAAAATAGCTCCTGCAATTGATTATATTTTTGCTGAAGGAAACCCTGCAGGAATAAAATATGTATTTAAGAAATTAGGAATTTGTAACGATTATGTGAGGCTGCCATTGGTAGGTATTAGCAATACGTTAGCTTCAAAGATTGATGATTTTATCGATTCATATTAATACTATAATAAATTACTTACGTTAATTATTTCAGAAAAGTAATGTTTATTAGTGCTAAGCGTAATATTTTAGCCTGATAATAAGTTTTTATTATCACGTTTAATTTATTACTTTTGCACGATGTTTTTTAAAACTATGAGAACAACCCTTTTACTTATATTATCAATACTTCTATTTACTTCATGTAGTGAGTACCAAAGAGTACTTAAAAATGATGATACAGCAAAAAAGTATTCTATGATGAATACAATGTATGAAAATGGAAAGTATAAAAAAGCTTTAAAGTTAATGGAACAAATTGTTCCTGCATATCGTGGAAAACCTCAAGCTGAAAAGCTAATGTTTATGTATGCAAACACATTTTACAACTTAGAAGATTTTTATTTGGCAGGATATCAATTTGAAAGATTCGCAACTTCATATCCAAAAAGTGATAGTGTTGAAATTGCATCTTTTAAAGGAGCACAAAGTTATTATGAATTATCTTCAAGATTTTCTTTAGATCAAGAAGAAACTTATAAAGGCTTAGAAAAGCTTCAAAGTTTCATTGATAAGTATCCTGATTCTGAATTAAGAACAGATGCAAATGCTAAGGTAGCTGAATTGAATAATAAGCTAGAAAAGAAAAGCATTGAAACTGCTAAGCAATACCTGCGAATTTCAGATTATAAAGCTGCAATAGAGTCATTTGATAATTTTATATTAGATAATCCTGGTTCTGTATATCGAAAAAATGCTTATTTTGGTAAATTCGAAGCAGCCTATAGATTAGCAATTAATAGTTTTCCTTCATTAGTAAAAGACCGTTTAATTACAGCAAAAGGATATTATAATAATTTTGCAAAATATTATGGTGACAGTGATTTAAAAGAAGATTCTGATAAATTGATTGAAGACGTTAATAAACGATTAAACGAATACAAAACCGAAACATCAAGTTTAAAATAAAGTTATGTTAGATATTAAAAATAGCGATGCAAACATCAATACTGAAACTATTGATAAAAATTTAGTTGATGCTCCAACAAATAATATTTATGAAGCAATCTCGATTATTTCTAAAAGATCTATTCAGATAAATGCTGATATTAAAAAAGAGCTTATCGAAAAATTAGATGAATTTGCTACATATAATGATTCTTTAGAAGAAATCTTTGAAAACAAAGAACAGATTGAAGTTTCTAAGTTTTATGAAAGATTACCAAAGCCTAATGCTTTAGCAGTTCAAGAATGGTTAGAGAATAAAATCTACCATAGAAACACAAAAGACGAAGCTTTAGATAAATAAAAATGTCTATTCTAAGCGGAAAAAATATATTACTAGGCATTACAGCCGGTATTGCCGCTTATAAGTCTGCTTTTTTAGTACGTTTATTAGTAAAAAATGGCGCAAATGTGAAGGTAGTTATGACTCCTTCAGCTAAAGAATTTGTCACTCCATTAACACTTTCAACCTTATCTAAAAACGAAGTACACTCTTCCTTTACAAATGAAGATGATGATAATGCCCAATGGAATAACCATGTTGAGTTAGGCCTTTGGGCTGATTTATTTGTAATAGCTCCAGCTACAGCAAATACATTATCTAAAATGGCGAATGGCGTCTGTGATAATTTATTATTAGCTGTATATCTTTCAGCTAAATGCCCTGTATATTACGCTCCAGCAATGGATTTAGACATGTACAAGCATCCTACAACATTGAGTTCTTTTTCAAAATTAAATGAATTTGGGAACATTCAAATTGAAGCAACAAGCGGAGAATTAGCAAGTGGCTTAATAGGAAAAGGTAGAATGGCTGAGCCAGAAGAAATAGTTAAATTCATAGAAAGTGACATTCTTAAAAACTTACCCTTAAAAGGGAAAAAGATTCTTATTACTGCAGGCCCAACTTTTGAAGCTATTGATCCAGTTCGTTTTATTGGAAATCATTCAAGTGGTAAGATGGGTTATGCAATTGCTGAAGCAGCTGCATCTTTAGGAGCTGAGGTTATTTTAGTTTCAGGTCCTGTTTCCTTACAAATAGAACATAGTTTAGTGAAAATTATTAAAGTGACATCTGCAGATGAAATGTATCAATCGGTACATAATCATTTTAGTGAATGTCAAATTGCTATTTTAACTGCTGCTGTTGCAGATTTTACACCCGCTAATGTTGCAGAACAAAAAATAAAAAAGAAAGATGATAGTTTAACTTTGGAGCTTAAAAAAACGAAAGACATTTTAGCTTCCTTAGGAAAAATTAAAAACAAACAAGTTTTAGTAGGTTTTGCTTTAGAAACAGAAAATGAAATTGAAAATGCAAAAACAAAACTTCTAAGAAAGAATTTAGATTTAATTGTCTTAAATTCGCTTAATGATAAAGGTGCTGGTTTTAAAACTGACACAAATAAGGTAACTATTATTACGAAAGACAATAAAATAGAGCCTTATCCTGTTAAAACAAAAAGAGAAGTAGCATTCGATATATTACAACATATTATAAAACAAATCCATGCGTAAAGTTATATTAGTATTATCGCTTATATTTTTAGCAACTACAATTCAAGCACAAGAGTTAAATTGTACAGTTTCAATTGATGCAACTAAAACAGGGCAACAAAACCAACAAGTGTTTAGAACTTTAGAGCAGCAACTTACAGAGTTTCTAAATAATACAACATGGACAAACAAAGAATTTAAAAATCAAGAAAGAATAGATTGTAATATGTCTATTATCGTTAATGAGTTTGACTCAAATAGTTTTTCTTGTAATTTACAAGTACAGGCTTCAAGACCAATTTATGGTTCGGTGTATGATAGCCCTATTTATAACTATAATGACAAACAATTTAGTTTTAATTATACAGAGTTTGAACCTCTAGTGTTTAATATCAACAACTTCGATTCAAACTTAGTTTCTGTTATTGCATTTCATGTGTATACTATCATTGGTTTAGATGCTGATACATTTGAAGAAGATTCAGGATTAGAATATTTTGAAACTGCAAAACAAATAGTAAATACTGCTGCTTCTAGTAATTATAAAGGTTGGAAATCTACAGATGGTACACAATCTCGTTTTCGTTTTAATGATGCTTTAATTTCTAGTGTTTATAAAGAGTTTCATACAGCAATGTATGAATACCACAGATTAGGTTTAGATGCAATGTCAGCAAACCAAAAGGCTGGTAAGGAGAGTGTAATATCTGCACTTTCAACTTTAAAAAAGATCAACGATCGTAGACCGAATTCTTACTTACTTCGAACATTTTTTGATGCAAAAAGCGATGAAATTCAAAAATTATTTAGCGGTGGACCAAGTGTAGATATTACTACTTTGATTGATAATCTTAATCGAATGGCTCCAACAAAACGTAATAATTGGTCGAAGATTAGATTTTAATCCTATATTTTTCTTGCAGAAATAATAAAAGCCAACTACATTTATAAGGTAATTTAATTTAAGCATTGTGATTACCCAACTATCTATAAAAAATTACGCATTAATAGATGATATTAATGTTGATTTAACTTCAGGACTTACCATAATTACTGGCGAGACAGGAGCAGGTAAATCTATTTTGCTTGGCGCTTTATCACTTATATTAGGGAAGAGAGCAGAGTTGAGTAGTATAAAAGATTCTTCAAAAAAATGTATAATTGAAGCTCATTTCTCTATTGAAAGATTAGATATTCAAAGTGTCTTTTCTAAAAATACTATGGATTATGATGCTGAAACTATAGTAAGGAGAGAGTTATTGCCTAATGGGAAAAGCAGAGCTTTTGTAAATGATTCTCCAGTTACATTACAACAACTTCAAACCTTAGCTCCATATTTGGTTGATATTCATAACCAGCACGAAACACTTGCGTTATTTTCTGAAAATTTTCAGATGGAAGTAATTGATGTATTAGCTAAAAATGAACAATTACTTTTATCTTATTCAAAAGAATTAAAAACTTATTTTGATTTATCTGAATCTATTTCAGAATTAAAATATAAAAAGGAATCTGCGAATAAGGAGTTAGATTATAATACATTTTTATATAATGAATTAGAGCAAGCTAAATTAGAAGGTGTAAACCTTGAATCACTTGAGGAGTCATTTGAAACATTAAATAATACAGAATCTATTCAAGAAGTTTTTTCAAAAGCTTTACAGTTATTATCTGAAGAACAAATTGGAACTATTGAAACTGCAAAGGAAATTAGAAATGCACTTTCTACCATTAAATCGTATGCATCTGAATATGATACCTTCTGGGAACGACTTAATAGTTGTGTGATAGAATTAGAAGATTTGCAAGAGTCTATTCAAGATAAAGCTTCAAATTTAGAAGCAAACCCAAACTTGTTATTTGAAATAAATAATACGTTGCAAACTATATATAAATTGCAACAAAAGCATTCAGTAGCTACCGTTGAAGAATTAATGGAAATCCAAAATTCTTTAAAAATACAAATAGACTCT
>JAHRWC010000037.1 GCA_019090365.1 Flavobacteriaceae bacterium | reverse complement strand
TTCATGATTCGTTTTGATTTAAACTTCAAACCAGAGAGAGTATTAACACCAAGATTCTTTTAAACTAATTAATTATGAAAACAACCTCACAAAGAATATTATTATTAGCATTAGTTCTTATATATACTTCAGTTTCTTTTTCTCAAAAAAGTAAAATAAGTAAAGCAGAAAAGGATTATGATAAGTATTCATATATAGATGCACGAGAAATATATCTTAAAGTTATAGAAGATGGTTATTCTTCAGCTCAAGTTTTAGAAAAACTGGGAGATACTTATTATTATAATGGTCAATATAATGAAGCATCCAAATGGTATTCAAAACTCATAGCTGAATATCCTTCCGAAGTGAATGCTGATTATTATTATAAAGCTGCTCAATCATTGAAAAGCTTAGAAAAATATGATGAGTCTAATGCATTAATGGAAATATATGCTGAAAAAGGAGGAAACCCTATGGTGGTAAAACTCTTTAAAGAAAATCCAAATTACCTAGAAAAAATAAGAGCGAATGCTTTAGATTTAAAAATTCGAAAAGCTAATATTAATTCAGATGGTTCAGATTTTGTTTCGTCATTTAATAATGGAAATTTAGTTTTTTCATCTACAAATAATAGTACTGGTGATAAAACTTATGAATGGACACAAGAAGGATATTTAGATTTATATGAAGCCGATATTGATGATAAGGGTAATCTTTCAAATCCTAGAACAATAAAAGGGGAAGTAAATAGTCCATATCATGAGTCATCTACTACTGTTTCAAAAGATGGAAGTACAATGTATTTTACAAGGAACAACTTTATTAATGGTAAAAAAGATAGAGGAAAAGATAAAACGATAGGTTTAAAAATTTACAAAGTAACAAAAGGAAGTGAAGATAGATGGGAAGACATAATTGAATTACCATTTAACAATGACAATTATTCAGTAGCATATCCTACATTAAGCCCAGATGGAAAACGTTTATATTTTTCTTCAGATATGCCTGGAACTTTAGGAATGTCTGACCTTTGGTATGTAGATGTTTTAGGTGATAGCCAATATAGTGAACCAGTAAACTTAGGTTCAACTATAAATACTGAAGCTAAAGAAGCATTTCCATTTATAAGTTCAGATAATAAACTTTATTTTTCTAGTGATGGAAGAATGGGACTTGGTGGATTAGATGTATTCGTTACACAAATAGGAGATAATGGTGAAATAGGAACAATTAGTAATTTAGGTTCACCTACTAATAGTCCGTCAGATGATTTTGCATTCATTTATAATCTTGAAAAAGAATTTGGTTATGTTTCATCTAATAGAGATGGTTTAGAAGGAAGTGTGTCAGATGATATATACATTTTAAACAAATGTGAAGTCACAATTGAAGGAACTGTTACTAATAAGGAAACTTTAGAAATAATTGAAGGAGCGACAGTAGTATTGTTAGATGAAAATAATAAAACGTTAGAGTCTGTAGTTTCAGGAGCTGATGGTAGGTATCGTTTTAAAAAGAATGTTGATTGTGGTACCATTTATTTAGTTAGAGCTTCAAGTACTGGATGTGAATTTTTAGAAAAGGTTATAGAAACTCCTAAAGAATCTCAAGTATATGAGTTACCAATGCCATTGTATTGCGATCCATGCCCACCAAACGATTTAGGATGTCGATTAAGTCTTCAACCAATTTACTTCGATTTCGATCGATTTAATATACGTCCAGATGCTGAAATTGAATTAGCAAAAATTCTTGCGGCAATGAGACAATATCCAGAACTTATTATTCATATCGAATCTCATACAGATTCTAGAGCTCCTAATAAGTATAATGAGTTACTTTCTGAAAAAAGAGCTCAATCTACTTTAAACTGGTTAGTAGATCAAGGGATAGATAGAGCAAGATTATCAGCAAAAGGATATGGTGAAAATCAATTGGTTAATCAATGCGCTGATGGAGTAAAATGTACTGAAGAAGAACATCAATTAAACAGAAGATCGATGTTCTTAATACAAAACTAAATATTGATTAATATTTATAAAAAAAGTGCTTAATATTATATATTGAGCACTTTTTTTTATAATTGAAAGAATTAAAACAGAGGTGTTTTAGCGTGATTGTTCTCACAATTGTTTATCTAATGAACGCCATAAGAATTAGGGGTCTAAGTGTATATACGTATAGTATATTCCTACAAAAAAACTTTTGAAAATTAATGATTTTATGTAGTTGAACGAGTATTTTTTACTGTTTGACTAATAGTTAATTTTCTGTAGGATAATTCGATTCTTTAGGACATATATTTGTAGAACATAAAAATAAATTAAATGCAGTTGGGGCATTTTTTTTGTTAACTAACATTAATAAAAAATATAGGGGAATGAAAAAAATTACTTTTTTTTCGACGTTTAAGCGCACACTTTTTTGTGTCATAATTTTAACCTCACTTTTATCTACTAATAAAGTATCTTCTCAAGATCTATTAGATAGAAATGGAAACGGTGTTGTTGAAGAGTCAGATTATTGGAACACATCCAAAAGCTACAGTGATGAATATCTTGCAAATTACAATGCTATTTTATTGAATAGGTCATTAGTATATGCAAGAACTCTAGGTAATGGAAATTCTAATACTAGAAATGTAAATCCAGTAGGAACATGTAATTTAATTACCTGTGGTTCTTTTAACAAGGTAGACGCCACACCTGATCCTGATTGGGGAGGTTTTAGAATTGGTGTAGATGGAAGTACTTATGCAGCAAATGTTGCATATAGTTGTTGGAATGATAACGGTACTGTTGATTATTCTGAAGGACAATATATTTCTTATTCGAATGCTGATGCAAATATCGAAACCCCTGGTATTATCGAACAATCCCCAGATGGTGATGGTTTTGCTATTTTTTCATTTAGAAATGAATCCATCGATCAAACTTTAACAGTACTTCCAAATGCAAACCATACGGTTTGTTTTGAAATTGGATTAATTCCACGATATAGTAATGATGATGGTAGTTTTGTTGAGTTTCAACCAAACTTACAATTTGGTATTTCTTCAGGAGGTATTCAAATTTCAGACCCATTAACTTATACTCATAGTGATTTAAACGTACATCCATTAGGTGATTTTCCGCCTGAATTGAGTACTGCAACAAGTGGAAATGGCGGTTTTCAAAACCCAGGCGGTTGGACTGAAATAGATCCATTTTGGGAAACAGTTTGTATTACGTTTTTATCAGATAATTCAGGTTCTGTAAATGTATTTTATCAAACAGGTGATCCAGGTAGATCAGTTGTTGTGGTAGATGGACTTAGATTAAGTCTTGAAGGATACGCAGTTCCTCCATCATTAGATCCACCATTACCATTTTGTGATGTTGTAACGGTAGACTTAGATAGTTATGTTACTTCAGTTGGTCCTCCAAATTCAATATTAACTTGGAGTACAAACTCAGATCCATTAGTACTTTCAGATCATTTATCAAATACAAATGTTTCAGTACCTGGAACTTTTTATGCATTTTACTACAATGATGTAGATAATTGTGCATCTCCAGCTGTCGAATTAGTATTAGAATTAACCGATTTAGATTCTGAAATAACCTCACATACTAATGTTTCCTGTTTTGAAGGAGACAATGGATCGATAGATTTATCAGTTTCGGGAGGAAATCCTTCCTATTCTTATGTATGGTCAACTTCAAATGGAAGTGGATTAAATGTAAATGCTCAAGATCAATCAGGATTATCTGCTGGTACATATGATGTAGTAGTAACTGATCAAAGCGGATGTATGGTTACAGAAAGTGTAACGATTACACAACCACAATCAGGATTGGCTATTTCCGCAGATATTACAGATGTAAGTTGTTTCGGGTTTACAAATGGAGCGATAGACATTACAGTAACAGGTGGAACTTCTCCATATACTTACTTATGGAATACAGGAGCAACTTCAGAAGATATTAGTGGATTAGCTGCTGGTACGTATGAAGTAATGGTAACTGACGCAAATGATTGTAAGAAAACAGAGAGTTTTGAAATAG
>JAHRWC010000036.1 GCA_019090365.1 Flavobacteriaceae bacterium | reverse complement strand
TTAAAAAAATAAATAACAGTTAATTAGAGATATGTCAGCAAACTCACACGACTTAGCAGTAGATCATCATGATGATCATGGGCATCATAAAGAGACATTTATAACAAAATATATCTTTAGCCAAGATCATAAAATGATTTCTAAACAATACCTTATTACAGGTTTGTTTATGGGATTTATTGGTATTGCAATGTCATTGCTTTTTAGATTGCAATTAGCGTGGCCAGATAAACAATTTACTGTTTACGAAATATTTTTAGGGAAATGGGCTGAAGACGGCGTTATGGATCCTAACATGTACCTAGCATTAGTAACAATTCATGGAACCATTATGGTATTCTTTGTATTAACAGCTGGACTAAGTGGTACATTTAGTAACTTATTAATTCCACTTCAAATCGGAGCACGTGATATGGCTTCAGGATTTCTAAATATGGTTTCATATTGGTTATTCTTCCTATCAAGTATAGTAATGGTGCTTTCATTATTTGTTGAAGCTGGACCAGCCTCAGTAGGTTGGACTATTTATCCTCCGTTAAGTGCATTGCCACAGGCTATGCCAGGAGCAGGTACAGGAATGACTCTATGGTTAGTATCAATGGCAATATTTATTGCTTCCTCTTTATTAGGATCATTAAATTACATTGTTACTGTATTAAATTTAAGAACAAAAGGAATGTCTATGACTAGACTTCCATTAACAATTTGGTCTTTCTTTGTAACGGCTATTATTGGTGTGGTTTCATTCCCAGTATTACTTTCGGCTGCATTAATGTTGATTATGGATAGAAGTTTTGGAACTTCATTCTTCCTTTCAGATATTTATATTGCAGGTGAAGTATTACACAATCAAGGTGGATCACCAGTATTATTTGAACACCTTTTCTGGTTTTTAGGACACCCTGAAGTATATATTATTATTCTTCCAGCGATGGGACTTGTTTCTGAAATTATGGCAACGAATTCACGTAAACCAATTTTTGGGTACCGTGCAATGATTGCTTCTATTTTAGCAATTGCTTTTCTTTCAACAATCGTTTGGGGTCACCATATGTTTATCTCAGGAATGAATCCATTCTTAGGATCTGTATTTACATTCACAACCTTATTAATTGCAATTCCTTCAGCTGTAAAAGCTTTTAACTGGATTACCACACTGTGGCGAGGAAACTTACAGATGAATACAGCAATGTTGTTTTCAATTGGATTTGTTTCAACTTTCATATCTGGTGGTTTAACAGGAATTATTTTAGGAGATAGTGCATTAGATATTAATGTTCATGATACTTACTTCGTGGTAGCACACTTCCACTTAGTAATGGGTATTTCGGCATTATATGGTTTACTAGCTGGTGTTTATCACTGGTTCCCTAAAATGTTTGAAGGAAAAATGTTGAATAAGAAATTAGGATATTTACATTTCTGGATTACTGCAATTGGAGCATATGGAGTATTTTTCCCAATGCACTTTATCGGAATGGCTGGTTTACCAAGACGTTATTACACAAACACAAATTTCCCTTACTTCGATGATTTAACCGATGTAAATGTGGTAATTACATTCTTTGCATTCTTTGCAGCGTTTGGACAATTATTCTTTATTTATAACTTTATAAATTCTATTTTCAATGGAAAAAAAGGACCTAAAAACCCTTGGAATTCTACGACTTTAGAATGGACTGCTGAGGTAAAGCATATTCACGGTAACTGGGATGGACCAATTCCTGAAGTTCATCGTGGGCCTTACGATTATAGTAAGTTAGATAAAGATGGAAATGATTATGTGATTGCTGGACAAGATTATGTGCCACAACATGTACCTCTTCAGGATAATGAAGAAGAATTAGGACATTAGATTTTTCCTGCATTTGCAGGAACCTCATAATATTAAAAAAAAAGCCTTCCAATATTTTGGAGGGCTTTTTTAATTTCAGCAAGCAAAATAACTTTACGATTTGTATATTTGGAAATAGTTAACCAAATTGATTTCCACGTGCGTGGAAAGTAAACATGAATGAAAACCTTGACCCTAATTCAGATAATTTTTCGCCAGAAGAAATAGATATGGAGCGTAAATTACGCCCACTTACTTTTGATGATTTTACAGGGCAAGATCAAGTTTTAGAAAATTTGAAAATTTTTGTTCAAGCTGCAAACCAAAGAGAAGAAGCACTTGACCATACATTATTTCATGGTCCTCCTGGATTAGGAAAAACTACTTTGGCTTATATACTTGCGAACGAATTGGATGTGCATGTAAAAGTAACATCAGGACCTGTATTAGATAAACCAGGTGATTTAGCTGGTCTGTTAACAAATCTTGAAGAAAGAGACGTTTTATTTATCGACGAAATCCACCGTTTAAGTCCGATAGTTGAGGAATATTTATATTCAGCAATGGAGGATTATAAGATTGATATCATGATTGAGTCTGGACCTAATGCACGCTCAGTTCAAATAAATTTGAATCCGTTTACTTTAGTTGGAGCAACAACTCGATCAGGATTACTTACAGCTCCAATGAGAGCCCGTTTTGGAATTGCTTCAAGATTGCAATATTATAAAACCGAATTATTAACCACAATTGTACAACGTAGTGCAACTATTTTAGATGTGCCTATTAGTATGGAAGCTGCCATAGAAATTGCAGGTAGAAGTAGGGGTACACCTCGTATTGCAAATGCATTATTGCGTAGAGTTCGTGATTTTGCTCAAATAAAGGGTGATGGAAATATTGATATTGCCATAGCTAAATATGCTTTGGAAGCGCTTCATGTAGATGCGCATGGTTTAGATGAAATGGATAATAAAATTTTAACAACTATCATCGAAAAATTTAAAGGAGGCCCCGTTGGAATTACAACTTTAGCGACAGCTGTTTCTGAAAGTAGTGAAACCATTGAGGAAGTATATGAACCTTTTTTAATTCAGCAAGGATTTATAATGCGAACTCCTAGAGGTCGCGAAGTTACTGAAGCTGCCTATAAACATTTGGGAAAATTAAAAGGACCTACTCAAGGTGGATTGTTTTAGGAAATTTTAATAATAAATTTTCGTGAATTCTATTTCAAAACATACTCAACTTATAAAATCTGAAGCTAAACGTCTAGGCTTTTTGTCTTGCGGAATTAGTAAAGCTGAATTTTTGGAAGAAGAGGCACCTCGACTTACTTCTTGGTTGCAAAAAAACAGGCATGGTGAAATGACCTATATGGAAAATCATTTCGATAAGCGTTTAGATCCTACTTTATTAGTGCCTGATTCAAAAAGTGTAATTTCATTATTGCTTAATTATTATCCAGAAGAAATACAAAATAAGGATTCCTATAAAATTTCAAAATATGCCTACGGAACCGACTATCATTTTGTAATAAAAGATAAATTAAAGCAACTGTTAAATTTTATTGAGAAAGAAATAGGTGAAGTTCATGGAAGGGCTTTTACAGATTCGGCACCTGTTCTAGATAAGGCATGGGCTGCAAAAAGTGGTTTAGGTTGGATTGGAAAACATAGCAACTTAATTACAAAACAAGTTGGTTCGTTTTATTTTATTGCCGAATTGATTATTGATTTAGACTTAGAATATGATACTCCAATAACAGACCATTGTGGTAGTTGTACTGCTTGTATTGATGCCTGTCCTACGAATGCAATTGTGGATCCTTATGTGGTTGATGGAAGTAAATGTATTTCGTATTTTACGATTGAGTTAAAAAATGAAATTCCAAATTCAGTAAAAGGGCAGTTTGAAGATTGGATGTTTGGATGTGATATTTGTCAAGATGTATGTCCTTGGAATCGATTTAGCCAGTCACATAAAGAACCATTATTTAACCCTAATCCTGAATTACTTTCTATGTCTAAAAAAGATTGGGAAGAAATAACGCAAGAGGTTTTTAGTAGTATTTTTCAAAAAAGTGCTGTAAAAAGAACAAAATTTTCAGGTTTAAGAAGGAATATTGATTTTTTAAAATAATAAAATTCAGGTTTATATTTTCAACTTGTTACAGATAAATATCAATAAATCGTATTCATTCAATCTACTGCCGTAAATTTGTAATTCATTTTTTTCAGATTAAAGATTATGAGTAAACAAAGCAAACGTAGAGAAGCCCTAGTGTATCACTCGAAACCTATTCCAGGAAAAATTCAAGTAGTACCCACTAAGAAGTATGCAACCCAAAGAGATTTGTCCTTAGCATATTCACCAGGTGTGGCAGAACCTTGTCTTGAAATAGAAAAGGATGTTAACAATGTATATAAGTACACAAATAAAGGAAATTTAGTTGCAGTTATTTCTAATGGAACTGCTGTGTTAGGTCTTGGTGATATTGGTCCTGAGGCATCTAAACCTGTGATGGAAGGGAAAGCATTATTGTTTAAAATTTTTGCTGATATTGATGTGTTCGATATAGAAGTTGACACCAATAATGTAGAAGAATTTATTGCAACTGTAAAAAATATTGCTCCAACTTTTGGAGGAATTAATCTTGAAGATTTAAAATCACCTGAAGCTTTTGAGATTGAGACTCGATTAAAAGAAGAGCTTGATATTCCAGTTATGCATGACGACCAACATGGTACTGCAATTATTTCTGCAGCTGCATTATTAAATGCGTTAGAGATTGTCGATAAAAAAATTGAAGAGGTGACTTTTGTAATTAGTGGAGCTGGTGCTGCAGCCATTTCTTGTACAAGACTGTATAAAGCATTTGGAGCAAAAGCTGAAAATATAGTCATGGTCGATAGTAAAGGGGTGATTCGAAAAGATCGATCATCTCTATCTGAAGAAAAGGCAGAATTTGCAACTTCAAAAGATGTCCATTCTTTAGAAGACGCAATGAAGGGAGTTGACGTTTTTGTAGGGCTTTCAATTGCAGATATTGTTTCTCCAAAGATGCTTTTAAGTATGAACGATCATCCTATTGTTTTCGCTTTGGCAAACCCTAATTCTGAAATTAAATACGAGTTAGCTGTTAAAACTAGAGATGATATTATCATGGCTACGGGTAGAAGTGATTATCCTAATCAAGTAAATAATGTGTTAGGTTTTCCTTATATATTCAGAGGGGCATTAGACGTTCGAGCAACAAAAATTAATGAGGAAATGAAAATGGCAGCGGTTCTAGCCTTATCTGAACTAGCTAAGGAGCCAGTTCCAGAACAAGTGAATATAGCTTATGATGAAACAAAATTAACATTCGGAAAAGACTATATTATTCCGAAGCCATTCGATCCAAGATTAATAGCTACAATCCCATTAGCAGTTGCAAAAGCCGCAATTAAAAGTGGTGTAGCAAAAGAAGAAGTTAAGAACTGGTCTAATTATGAAGAAGAGCTGTATGATAGAATGGGTAGTGATAATAAGATCATTAGAATGCTATTTAACAGAGCAAGAAAGCACCCTAAAAAAATTGTATTTGCTGAAGCAGATCATTTAGATGTTTTAAAAGCAGCTCAAATAATACTTGAGGAAGGTATTGGGATACCAATTTTATTGGGAAGAAGAGAAGTTATTCAAGAGTTAATGCTTGAAATTGAATTTGATGAAGAAGTAGAAATTATAGACCCTAAGAGTGATGAACAGCTGGATAAATTAAAATATTATGCTGAGAAACACTGGGTAAATAGAAGGCGAAAAGGTATTACATTGTATGAAGCTGAAAAATTAATGAGAGAACGTAATTATTTTGCTTCAATGATGGTAAATGAAGGGGATGCAGATGCTATGATTTCAGGTTATTCTAGATCCTATCCAACAGTAATTAGGCCTGTATTAGAAACCATTGGTAAATTTGAGGGAGTTAATAAAGTAGCAACAACCAATTTAATGTTAACCAAAAGAGGTCCATTGTTTATTTCGGACACTTCAATTAATATAGATCCAACAGCAAAGGAATTAGCTAAGATTGCTCAGATGACCAATTATACAATGAAAATGTTTGGCCTAAATCCAGTAATTGCAATGATTTCTTATGCTAATTATGGTTCTTCAAATCATGAGCAGTCTAAAAAAATTAAAGATGCGGTTGCATTACTTCATAAATCTAACCCAGATATGATAGTTGATGGTGAGTTGCAAACAGATTTTGCTTTAAACCCTAAAATGTTGAAGAAAACTTTTCCTTTTTCAAAACTAGCTGGAAAAAAAGTAAATGCATTAATTTTTCCAAATCTAGTTTCAGCCAATAGTAATTATAAGCTTTTAAAAGAATTAAATGGTGTAGATTCTATAGGTCCAATTATGTTGGGAATGCGCAAACCTGTTCATATTCTTCAACTAGGAGCAAGTGTTGAGGAAATGGTAAATATAGCTGCAGTTGCTGTAGTAGATGCTCAGCAAAAAGAAAAAAGGGAAAAAGAGTAAGAAACTACCGTTATATAGCATAAGAATTTAGCAGTTACAACTGTGGCAGATGTATTTTTTGTATTATATTTGGTGCATCAACCATAGATAGCTAATGATTACCCATATACAGGGAAGATTGATTGAGAAAAACCCTACCGATGTTGTAATAGACTGTAACGGTGTTGGGTATTTTATTAATATCTCGTTGCATACATTTTCACATATCCCCACGAGTGAAAATGTAAAGTTATTTACACATTTGCAAGTTAGAGAAGATGCGCATGTATTATATGGATTTTCTAGTATAGTAGAGCGAGAAATTTTTAGGTTGTTAATATCAGTATCTGGAGTAGGGGCAAGTATAGCAAGAACAATGTTATCTTCGTTAAACCCAGAGCAAGTAAAGGAAGCTATAGCATCTAATGATTTAGCTACCATACAATCAGTTAAAGGAATAGGTTCAAAAACTGCACAACGTGTAGTGTTGGATTTAAAAGATAAAATATTGAAAGTGTACGGTTTAGAAGATGTTTCTGCCGTTTCAAGCAATACCAATAAAAATGAAGCGTTATCTGCTTTGGAAACATTAGGTTTTGCTCGAAAACAAGCTGAAAAAGTTTGTGATAAAATTTATTCACAAGACCCGCAAGCTTCTGTAGAAACAATTATAAAACTGGCTTTAAAAAATTTGTAAAAATTGAACGCAAAAAAAAACAATTTCAAGCATAGCTTTTTCAAGCTCATTTTAGTTTTAAGTATTATGACTGGTAGTGTAACTATCACCCAGGCACAAGACTCAACAAGTACTGGATATTCAATGGGAAGAATGGACCTTCCTACTCCTCAAAGTATTCAAGACTTATATACATACGATCCCATTACGGAGCGTTATATATATACAAAAACACTCGGTAGTTTTACAATTACTCATCCTTTAATATTAACTCCAGATGAATATGAAGAGTTAGTTAGAAAGGAACAAATGAAAGCTTACTTCAAAGAAAAGATAGATGCTGCAGATGGTAGAAAAGAAGGAGCAGAAGAATTACAAAAAAACTTGTTGCCAACATTTTATATCAATTCAAACTTTTTTGAATCTATTTTTGGTGGAAATACCATTGAAGTAATTCCTCAAGGTAGTGTAGAAATGGATTTGGGTATTTTATTCTCTAAACAAGATAATCCAGCATTTTCACCAAGAAACAGGAAAAACCTAACCTTTGATTTCGATCAACGTATTAGTTTAAGTTTATTAGGGAAAGTTGGTGAACGACTTCAAATAACAGCAAATTACGACACACAATCTACCTTTGATTTTCAAAATCAAATCAAATTAGAATATACTCCAACAGAGGATGATATTATTCAAAAGATTGAAGTAGGAAATGTAAGTATGCCTTTAAATAGTTCTTTAATTCAAGGAGCACAAAGTTTATTTGGTGTTAAAACTGAATTACAATTTGGTAAAACTACGATTACAGGAGTATTTTCTGAACAAAAATCTGAAACACGTTCTGTTGTTGCCCAGGGTGGAGCTACAGTAACTGAGTTCGATATTTTTGCTTTAGATTATGATGAAAACCGTCACTTTTTCTTAGCACATTACTTTAGAGATAATTACGATAAAAGTCTTGGGCAATATCCTTTTATTAATTCTAACGTTCAGATTACAAGAGCAGAGGTTTGGATAACCAATAGAAATAATAATATTGAAAACGTTAGAAATATTGTAGCACTTCAGGATATTGGTGAGTCAAACACAGAGAATATAGGTTTACAAGTACCTCCAGGAGGATTTATAAATGCTGCAAGTACTGCCTATCCAGATAATGCTAATAATGATTTTAACCCTTTTGGAATTGATAATTCTTCAGTACAAAGTGTGTTAACACCTGCTATTAGAGATGTAGCAACAGTTCAATCTGGTTTTAGTGGAGTTCAAGTAAGAGATGGTCTTGATTATGTTGGTTTAGAAAATGCAAGAAAATTACGTCAAAACGAATATGAGCTTGATACACAATTAGGATATATTTCATTAAATCAACGTTTGAGTAATGATGAAATATTAGGTGTTTCTTTCCAATTTACAGTAAATGGAAATGTATATCAAGTTGGAGAATTTTCAAATGATGGTGTAGATGCAACAGGAGGAACACTTAATGATGGTACAGATGAACAAATTGACGGTATTCCTCAAAACCTTGTTGTAAAACTTCTTAAGAGTAGTATTACAAATGTAGAAGAACCAGTTTGGGATATTATGATGAAAAACATATATCCATTAGGTGCTTTTCAATTAGAACGTGAAGATTTCAGATTAAATATCCTTTATACAGATCCTTCACCTTTAAATTATATTTCTGAAGCAGCTGGAAGTGTTCAATTTCCTGCTACTGATTTACCAGAAGATGTATCCAATACAACATTATTAAGAGTTTTTAATTTAGATCGTTTAAATTTCAATAACGATCCACAACAAGAAGGAGATGGATTCTTCGATTTTATTGATGGAGTTACGGTTGATTCTCAAAATGGACGAATTATATTTACTACAATTGAACCATTTGGATCTCATTTATTTGAGAAATTAGATAATACAATTGGAGGTCCGGAAGATTATGACATTCCAACAACCTATAATGCCAATCAGAATAAGTATGTATTTAGATCATTATATACTTCTACTAAAACTCAGGCAGAGCAAGAAGATAGTGATAAGAATAAATTCCAATTAAAAGGTTCTTATAAATCCACTGGAGCAGATGGTATTTCAATTGGAGCATTTAATGTTCCTCAGGGATCTGTTACCGTAACTGCAGGAGGTAGAACTTTAGTTGAAGGTGTAGATTATACTGTGAATTACCAATTAGGTAGGGTTCAAATTTTAGATCCTTCTTTACAAAATTCAAATACTCCAATTAATATTACTACTGAGAATAATACTTTATTTGGTCAACAAACAAAACGTTTTACGGGATTAAATGTTGAACATAAATTCAATGAGAATTTTCAAATTGGAGCAACTTATTTAAATTTAAATGAGCGTCCGTTAACTCAGAAATCTTCATATAATGCAGAACCTATAAACAATACTATTTTAGGTTTAAATACAACGTATTCTACAGAAGTTCCTTTCTTAACACGGTTAGTAAATAAATTACCTAATATAGATACAGATGTAGAATCTAATGTTTCTTTACGTGGGGAGTTTGCTTATTTAATTCCAGGAGCTCCTAAGGTTTCAGATTTTGGAGGAAAGACAACAGTTTATGTAGATGACTTTGAAGCTTCGCAAACAGAATTAGATATTAGTTCACCACAAAGTTGGTTCTTATCTAGTTCGCCATATAATTTTGGAGGTGAATTAGTAAATAATCCTCAAAGCTTAGAATATAATTATAAAAGAGCTGATTTATCTTGGTATACTATTGACCCTATTTTCTATAGTAGTCAAAGACCAAGTGGTATAAACGATGAAGATCTTTCTTCTCCTTTTACACGTAGAGTATTTAGAGATGAAATATTTCCTAATCAAGATATTGTTCAAGGGCAAACACAAGCATTATTTACATTAGATTTAGTGTATAACCCAAGAGAACGTGGACCATATAACTTTAATCCAGCAGCATTAAATGATGGCGATCAAAATACGTTACCTGATCCTCAAGATAATTTTGCAGGAATTTCAAGACAATTAACTACAACAGATTTTGAGCGATCAAATGTTGAGTTTATTGAATTTTGGGTAATGGATCCTTATGCGCATGATGATAGTCAAGGAAGTGGTAAATTATTTTTCAATCTAGGTAATATATCAGAAGATATATTAAAAGATGGTAGAAAACAATATGAAAATGGTCTACCTGATGATGGAAGTACTACAAATACTTTACCAACACAATGGGGTAGAGTTCCAACTAGTCAATCATTAGTTTATGCTTTTGATACAGAAGGACAAGAAAGAACCAATCAAGATGTTGGATATGATGGTGAAAATGATAGTAATGAAGCTAGTGATCCAGATCCAACTATTAATTCAATTGTATCTCAGTTTGCTGGAGATGATCCTGCAAGAGATAACTACCAATATTTCTTACAAGCAGAAGGTTCTATTGTCAATAGATATGCTAGGTACAACGGAGTAGAGGGTAATTCACCTGTTGAATTGTCTAATACAGATAGAGGTTCAACATCACAACCCGATGTAGAGGATATCAACCGTGATAATACCATGAATACGATTGATAGTTATTTCGAATATGAAGTAGATATTAGAAATGGTTTAACTGCAAACGATCCTTTTGTTGCTCAAATAAAAGAATTGGAAGTTACCACTGAAGATAATAATGTACTTCCTGTTAGATGGATTCAATTTAAGATTCCTATTAGCGAACCAACTGACGTTATTAATGGGGCTGCAGATTTCAGATCAATACGTTTTATGCGTATGTATGTTTCTGGATTTGAAGAAAGTACAATACTTCGTTTTGGAACCTTAGATCTTGTAAGAGGTGATTATAGAAGATATACACAAACATTAGATGGTGTTGATGATCCTTCAGATGATGATACATTTTTCGAAAATCGTTCAGTAAGTATAGAAGAGGATGAAAATAGATCACCTATTCCTTATAGATTACCTCCAGGAGTTATTAGAGAAGAATTAAACAACAATAACAATTTAATTCGTCAAAATGAGCAATCTTTATCTTTAAGAGTTAAAGGTTTAGAGCCTGGTGATGCAAGAGGAGTATATAAAAATTATAGTATTGATATGCGTCAATACGAAAATCTTGAGTTATTTGTCCATGCAGAAGCAATAGATGATCCATCTAGTTGTCAAAGTAGAATTGGTGATGGTGACATGACCGCTTTTATTAGAATTGGTAATGATTTATCACAAAATTTCTATGAAATTGAAATTCCTTTAAATCCAACCGACATTCCTTTTGATACGAGTATGCAAGGAACTACAGATCCAGAAGAAATCTGGCCTATAGAAAACAGAATTAATTTACCTTTAAAACTATTACAAGAAGTTAAATCTCTTGCATTAGGTGGAGGGTTAACAGCAGATCCTAACACAGGGGTTTCATATGTAAACCAATCTGATGATAGATTATCTACAGGATATTCTGGACCGGAAAATGAACTTAGAATAGGTATTAAAGGAAATCCAAGTTTTGGTAATGTTCGTAACATTATGTTAGGTATGAAAAACACGCTAACAAATGAAGACATTTGCGGTGAAGTTTGGTTCAATGAATTACGTCTTTCAGAATTGAAAAATCAAGGAGGATGGGCAGCTGTAGCAAGTATGGATGCTAATATTGCAGATTTTGCAACAGTGAGTGCCGCAGGAAGAAGAAGTACAATTGGTTTCGGTTCAATAGAACAAGGTCCAAATGAAAGAAGTCGTGAAGATGTTCAACTTTACGATGTTGTTACTAATTTAAATTTAGGGCAATTATTACCTAAAAAATGGGGAATTCAATTACCATTTAATTATGGTCGTTCAGAAGAATTAATTACTCCTCAATACGATCCTGAATTTCAAGATATTGAATTGGAAACTAGGTTAGATGGAATTACAGATTCTGCCGAAAAAGATAAAATTGAAGAGCAGTCTGTAGATTACACCAAAAGACAAAGCATTAATTTCATTGGTGTTAGAAAAGATAGAACAGGAGATAAAAAACCTAGAATGTACGATGTAGAAAATTTAACGTTCTCTTATTCATACAATCAAATAGATCATCATGATTTTGAAATAGAAGATGCAGTTGATAAAAATGTGAGAGTAGGAGCAACGTATAATTATAATTTTACTCCAAAAACGATTGAGCCATTTAAGAAAAATGATTCATTATTTAACGGGAAGTATTGGCAGTTCTTAAAAGACTTAAACTTTAATTATGCGCCTTCAAATATTTCGGTAAGTTCAAATATTGTTCGTCAATACAATGAGCAAAAGTTTAGGGAATTAAATTTAGAAGCTGGAAATATTGGAGTGCCAACTTTATATCAACGTAACTTTTTATTTGATTGGCAATATACTATCAATTATAACTTAACTAAATCTTTACGTTTTAATTTTGACTCTTCTAATAATAGAATTATTAATAACTACATTACTGAAGAAGTAAATCCTGATGGATCTATAAATTATGATGTAGATAACGAAATAGGGATTTGGGATGGTTTCTTTGATGTAGGTGATCCTAATAGACATGCGCAGTCATTGCAAGTAAATTATGACTTACCATTTAATAAGTTCCCTTTCTTAAAGTTTATTAGAGCAACTTATTCATATACAGGTGATTTCCAATGGCAAGACGGAAGTGAATTACTAAGTAATATTCCTAATCCAGATGAAAATGGAACTCCAGCATATTTTGACTTAGGTAACTCAATACAAAATGCAAGAACGCATCGTATCAATTCAAATATTGATATGAAAGGATTCTATAGATATATTGGTCTTAAGAAAATTAAAAAGAATAAAAATGCAAGTACTAGAAAAGTTGGTGATGAAGGAACGTTAAAGCCTTCATCTGAAGATGATGGAAAAGCTCTTGCGACAGAAAATGGTAAAGATGGAGCTAAATCTGCGAATTCATCAAATTCTCTATCTGGAGGCCAAAAAGCAATGAATACTTTAATTGGTATTGCAACATCCATAAAGAAAATTCAATTTAACTATCAAGAAAATAAAGGTATTTTCTTACCAGGTTATACTCCTTCAATTGGGTTTATTGGTACATTAAAACCAACTGCTGGATTTACTTTTGGTAGTCAATCTAATGTTAGAGATTTAGCGGCTCGTAAGGGTTGGTTAACTTTATATCCAGAGTTTAATGAGCAATATACTGAAGTTGATAGCCGTCAATTAGATGTTCAAGCAAATTTAGAATTGTTGCCTGGTTTAAAATTAGACATCAACGGAAATAGAGTATTCTCTGAGAATTTTTCAGAAAACTATATTGTTGAAGAGGATATATATAGAGCCTTAACTCCAAACACATTTGGAAACTTTAATATTTCTACCTTATTAATTAAAACAGCATTTAGTAAAAGTGATGAAAATGGATCTGCTGCATTTGATGACTTTAGAGCTAATAGACTAGTAGTAGCAAATAGATTGGCTCAAGATAGAGGTATAAACATTAATGATCCTGCAAACCTAGATGATGATGGTTTCCCTATAGGATTAGGTAAAACGAGTCAAGATGTTTTATTACCAGCATTCTTATCTGCTTATAAAGGTTCAAGTGCCTCTAGTGAGAAAAAAGGATTCTTAAGAGATATCCCGCTTCCAAATTGGGATTTAAAGTATACAGGTTTAATGAAGCTTAAATGGTTTAAAAAGCGATTTAAACGATTCTCAATTCAGCATGGTTATAGAGCAGGTTATACAGTAAATCAGTTTCAGACAAATTTAGATTATGATGCAAATAATCCAAATGCTGTTGATCAAGCAGGTAATTTTAAAAGTGAAACAATCTTATCTAATGTTAACTTAACTGAACAATTCTCTCCGTTAATTAAAATTGACTTTGAGATGAAGAACTCTATAAAGATATTAGCTGAATTAAGAAAAGATAGAGCGTTGTCTTTAAGTTTTGCAAATAATTTGTTAACCGAAATTCAAGGAAATGAAATAATCTTAGGTCTTGGTTATAGAATTAAGGATTTAAGAATTGCAACAAATTTAGGTGGTAAAAAGAAAGTTTTAAAAAGTGATTTAAACTTCAAACTTGATTTATCAAGAAGAGATAATAAAACGATTATAAGATATTTAGATTTAGAAAATAATCAAACAACTGCTGGACAAACATTATATGGTATTCAGTTTACTGCAGATTATGCATTAAGTAAAAACCTTACGGCATTGTTTTATTATGATCATTCATTCTCTAAATATGCAATCTCTACTGCATTCCCACAAACTACTATACGTAGTGGAATCACGTTAAGATATAATTTCGGAAACTAAAAAATTAACTAAAAAAGAATATATATGAATGTTCCTTCAAATTTAAAATATACAAAAGATCACGAATGGATTAGTATAGATGGCGATATTGCAACTGTTGGTGTAACTGATTTTGCACAAGGTGAATTAGGTGATATTGTTTATGTTGAAGTAGAAACTGTAGATGAAACTTTAGATATTGAAGAAGTTTTTGGAACAGTAGAAGCAGTAAAAACTGTTTCTGATTTGTTTTTACCTCTTTCAGGAGAAATAATTGAATTTAATGAATCATTAGAATCTGAACCAGAAAAAGTAAATTCTGATCCTTATGGTGAAGGTTGGATGATTAAAATTAAGTTTAGCAACCCAGAGGAAGTTGAACAATTATTAGATGCAGATGCTTATAAAGCAATCATTGGTGCCTAAAAAATTTGTATTTAGAATTGGAGTACTTTACACAATTCTAGTTACTATCGCTTTTTTATTACCCTCAACTGGAAAACTAAATCTAATTGATTTAGGTATTCCAATCGATAAATTATTGCATATAATAATACATTCTATTCTTGCTTTTATTTGGCTAAATATCATTTTTATACAAAAAAGTCAAGAAATTAATTCAAAATTAATAAGTATTACTGTTATTAGCTGTGTGGTTTATGGCATAATAATTGAGATATCACAAGGACTGTTTATTGAATCAAGAGATGCTGATTTTCTGGATATTATAGCTAATAGTGTAGGAACATTATTAGGTTTTTTAATATTTTTAAAAGTTAAAATCAGATTTAATTCTTGAAATATTTTATTTACAGTAGAATTTATATATTTTAGCAACACTATTAAAACTCTATTATGGAACCTAAAAAAAATCCCAAAGCAGATTTAAATCGTAGAAGCATGCTTTTCTTCCAATTAGGAATGATTTTAATGCTATTAATAACTTGGCAAGCCATTGAATATAAATCGTATGATAGATCTGCTATCGATACTGGTTTAGTGGATGTAGGTGATGAATTAGAGGAAGATATTCCAATTACCGATAATATAACGCCTCCACCACCTCCACCTCCACCTCCAGCAGCTCCTGAAGTTATTGAGGTTGTTGAAGATGAAGAAGAAATAGAGGAAACTATAATTGAGTCTACTGAAACAAATCAAGAAGAAGAAATAGTAGAAATCGAAGAGATTGAAGAAGAAGTAGAAGAAGAAATTGCAGATGTACCTTTCGCAGTTATTGAAAATGTACCTGTATTCCCTGGTTGTGAAAATGCAGGAAATAACAATGCAAAGAAAAAATGTATGTCTGATAAGATTGCTGCATTTGTAAATAAAAAGTTTAATACTGAATTAGCTGGTGATCTTGGTTTAGAAGGAAGACAGCGTATTTCAGTTCAATTTAAAATTGATAAAAGTGGAAATGTTGTAAATGTTCGTGCACGTGCACCGCATCCAAAATTAGAGCAAGAAGCTGTAAAAGTGGTAAAAGCACTTCCAAAAATGATTCCAGGAAAACAAAGAGGAAGATCTGTAGGTGTATTATATTCGCTTCCAATCTTATTCCAAGTAATGGATTAAGTTTTAAAATAATATTTAAAATCCCGCTTTTAACTTTAGGTTGAAAAGCGGGATTTTTTTTTTGGCATAACCCTTGTATTGATATCATATATATTAACTCTTAAACATATATAATATGAAATCATCTAAACGTAATTTGACAAATGACCATCCAAAAACATTTTCAAAGAGAGAAGATAAAAAGAGTGTAAGTATTAAATGGAATTCTAGATTTTTCTTTCAAGTTGGACTTATTGTAAGTATGCTCGCAGTATTCTTAGTCATGGAAAGTACCTTTGGCTTAAC
>JAHRWC010000035.1 GCA_019090365.1 Flavobacteriaceae bacterium | reverse complement strand
GTGTATAAGAGACAGTTTCAGTTATGGTGGTAATTTATAATCATTATAAACAGAAATATGTAAATGGAAATACGCTGGGAGTAGAACTGGCAACGACTTTTTGGCATTTTGTAGATTTTTTATGGATCTATTTGTTTTTATTTTTCTATTTCGTTAGATAAAAAATATGCTTATTTTTGGACCTTTATTTTAAACCAAATTCTTTATATGGAAGCTACTGTTGCTAAAACAGGTACTGATGAAAAAACCTGGGGAGGTGGAAACCGTCCTCTAAAAGCCAGTTATGGTAAAATGATGATGTGGTTTTTCATTGTATCAGATGCATTAACATTTTCAGGATTTCTTGCCTCATACGGATTTTCAAGATTTAAATTTATAGACTCATGGCCAATTGCCGATGAAGTTTTTACCCACATTCCTTTTATACATGGTAATTTTCCAATGTATTATGTGGCATTTATGACATTTATTCTGATTTTTTCATCTGTAACAATGGTATTAGCTGTTGATGCTGGTCATCATATGAAAAAGAATAAAGTGATAATTTATTTATTCTTAACGATTATAGGAGGTCTAATATTCGTAGGTTCTCAAGCATGGGAATGGAATACTTTTATAAAAGGTTCTTATGGAGCTGTTGAAACTAAAGGGGGTAAAATTCTTCAATTTTTACATGCAAATGATGAAGGTGTAAATGAAAGGGTTGCAATAGGCGATTTCGCAATGGAAGTTCCTACGGTAAGAACTGACCATATTGACAATGAAGGAATATGGTATATGTCTGAGCCAGGAAGTACAAGTTTTTCTTTGGAAGAAGTAACAAAAGGTTTCTTAGCTGACGAATCATTATTAATTAGAACACAATATTTAAATGATAGAGGAGAGCGAATAGTTTTATCTAGAGAGGAATCTGTAGCTAAACTTACAAATGATGGTAAAATGGTTGTTGAAGGTGCAAACTTAAAACACAATGAATATGGTACACCATTATTTGCAGATTTCTTTTTCTTTATCACAGGATTTCACGGATTTCACGTATTCTCAGGAGTAATGTTTAATCTAATTGTTTTCTTCAATGTAGTTATAGGAACTTACGAAAAAAGAGGACATTATGAAATGGTTGAAAAAGTAGGTCTATATTGGCACTTTGTCGATTTAGTTTGGGTATTTGTATTTACTGTATTTTACCTTGTTTAAGAAGTTTTAAAATTAAGAAATGGCACACGAAGCACAAAACTTAGCAATATTTAGAGGACGATTAAAGTTCAAGTCTAACGTACAAAAAATTTGGGGAGTATTTATTTTACTTTCTATAATTACTATTGTTGAAGTAGGTTTAGGTATTGCTAAACCAGAATTTTTAGTTCACGGTAAATTTTTAGCTTTAAAATATTTAAATTGGATATTCCTTATTTTAACAATTGTTAAAGCTTATTATATTACATGGGATTTCATGCACATGCGCGATGAAGTTAGTGGTTTAAGAAGAGCGGTTGTTTGGACATCTGTATTCTTAATCATTTATCTTTTATTCATAATATTAGTAGAAGGAGATTATATATTTAATATCTATAAAGAAGGATTTATTAAGTTTAATTTTTAATAAAACTTCTTCATCATAAATTATTAAAAAAGCCCTGTTTTCAGGGCTTTTTTATTTTATATATATTATTATCTAAAATTAATTATAAAAAGGTTGCTCGCCCTTTAATTAGCAAGTATTTTTGCAACGTGGAAAAAACAAATAAAATAAAAAAGTTTACAGTTTTAGGAATCTTATTTTTATTACCTATCACAGTGTATTTATTTTTTGCGTCAGGCGTAAATAATTTTGGAAAACTACCAATTCTTACTGAAGCTGTTTCAGACCTAGAAAACTTTACATCTTTAGATTCATCTTCTGTACAATTAGAAAATCACATTACAGTACTTGGTTTCTTCGGAAATGATGTCGAATCTAAAAAAGCAAATGCTTTTAATTTAGCGCATAAAATTTATAAGAAATATTATCAGTTTAAAGACTTTCAGTTTGTTATTGTTATAGATGAAAATCAAAGAGAAGAAGCGATTCAGTTAAAAGAAAAACTGAAAGAAATTGAAGATCCTAAAAATTGGAAATTTGTCTATGCAAATGAAGCAGATGTGAAGGAAGTATTTTATTCATTAAAAAGTAATTATACTTTAGATGATAATATGTCTAGTCCTTATGTGTTTATTATAGATCATGACAATAATTTACGAGGTAGAGATGAAGATGAAGATACAGATATATTATATGGGTTTGATGCTCGAAATTATTCTGAAATCAATAATAAAATGGACGATGATATTAAAGTAATCATAGCAGAATATAGATTAGCTTTAAAAAAGTACAATTCAAATAGAGAAATTTAACAATGAAAAACTACTCATACATAGGAATCTCTTTTATCATTTTAATTTTTGGTATTTGGGCAGTTCCTAAAATAGTAAACTCAGTTTCAGGTTCTGAAATGGCTGAAATAGGTGCTGTGCCTTCCTATACATTTACCAATCATAATGGTGAAACAGTTACAAATGACACTTATAAAGGAAAAGTATATGTAGTTGAATTTTTCTTTACAACCTGTCCATCAATTTGTCCTATCATGAATAGAAACATGGTAAAAATTCAGAATAAATATTATGGAAATCCCAATGTTGGTTTTGCATCATTTAGCATAGATCCAACAACCGATACGCAAGAGGTTCTAAAGAAATATGCAGAAAAATATAAAATTACAAGTCCTAATTGGCATTTGATGACTGGAGAGAAAGATAAAATCTATGAGCTAGCAAATACTGGGTTTAATCTTTATGTTGGCGAAAATGAAGAAGTAGAAGGAGGATTTGAACATTCAGGATTTTTTGCTTTAATAGATCAGGAAGGGAATATTAGATCTAGATTAGACGAAAATGATAATCCTGTAATTTATTATGATGGTCTAGACGATAAAGGAGTTCAAATGATTATTGAAGATATTAAAAAGCTGTTGTAAAATGACACAAGAGGTTTCAGATAAATCGAAAAAGTATAATAAATGGATATGGGTTTTGTCAATCCTTATTCCAATTGTTGTAGCTATGCTTTTTAGTGTTCGTATTCCTGGTGTTGAACGTATCGCTTTTCTGCCTCCAATTTATGCAACAATTAATGCGATTACGGCAATCATTTTAATTCTCGCAGTCATTCAGATTAAAAAAGGGAATAGAGCTTCACATGAGAAATTAATGAAATTAGCTGTGGCACTATCAGCATTGTTTCTTATACTTTATGTGGTGTACCATATGACTTCAGATTCCACAAAATTTGGAGGAGAAGGTATGATCAAAAATGTGTATTATTTCATATTGATAAGTCATATACTTTTATCAATAATAATCAATCCTTTTGTGCTAATCACGTTTGTAAGAGGTATTACTTCAGATTTTGAAAAACATAAAAAGATTGCAAAATATACCTTTCCTTTATGGTTATATGTTGCTATTAGCGGTGTTATTGTTTATATAATGATTTCTCCTTATTATTAGTATTATGAAATTAAAACTAGCATTATTCATATTGTTTTTATTGTTTACAATTATTCCTATGGAAGCACAGTGTGCTATGTGTCGAGCGGTTATTGAAAGTGACGATAGTGGTCTTGCTGCAAAAGGTATAAATAATGGAATTGTGTATTTAATGATCTTTCCATATTTATTAATTGCGGGAGTAGGATATGCTATATATAAGAGCAGAAAAAAAGCAAGGGAAGAATAATCTACAATTTCTTTCTTATTAGTGTAACAATAAATATTATTAAGAGTCTTATTTAAAGTTGAAAAGACCTAAGTCTTAACATCAATTTCACATATTACGGAGAATTATTTCTGTAAATTGTCAATTAAAAACTAGCCATGATCAAAATTAATAGCTTACATAAATCATATGTAATGGGAAGCAATTCTCTACATGTATTAAAAGGAATTAATTTTGAAGTAGCTGAAGGTGAAATGGTAGCAATCATGGGTTCTTCTGGTTCTGGAAAATCTACCTTACTTAATATTTTAGGAATTTTAGATGAAGCAGATGAAGGAGTCTACGAACTTGATGGTAGGGAGATTAAAAATCTAAATGAAAAAGTTGCTGCTAAATACCGTAACAAGTTTCTTGGTTTTATATTTCAATCCTTTAATTTAATAAATTATAAATCTGCATTAGATAATGTTGCGATGCCTTTATATTACCAAGGGGTAAAGCGTAATATTCGTATGGAGAAAGCAATGCATTATCTTGAAAAAGTAGGTCTTGCAGATTGGGCAACTCATTTACCAAATGAACTTTCAGGAGGTCAAAAACAACGTGTAGCTATCGCTAGAGCTTTAGCTAGTGATCCAAAAGTATTATTAGCTGATGAACCAACGGGAGCTTTAGATAGTACTACTTCGTATGAAGTGATGGAACTTATTCAAGGAATTAATGACGAAGGAAAAACAATATTAGTAGTAACCCATGAAGATGATATTGCGCACATGTGTAAGCGTATTGTACATCTAAAAGATGGAGTGATCATTGAGGATACAAAAGTTGAACAAGTAAGAGTTAAAGATAAATCTCATGTTTAGTTTAGAGCGCTGGCAAGAAATATTTGAAACCATTCGCAAAAATAAATTGCGAACATTCCTAACAGGGCTTTCTGTAGCATCTGGAATTTTTATATTGGTAATTTTATTAGCGATCGGACAAGGAATGCAGAATGGAATCGCTCAAGAATTTGAAGAAGATGCGAAAAATAGAATTGACGTTTGGACAGGAGTCACTTCAGAAAGCTTTAAAGGACTTAATCCGGGAAGATATATTCAATTAACAAACCAAGATTACGATCTAACTACTGCTAAAAATATTGATCAGTTAGAATATAAATCAGGAGTGTTTAGAAGATGGTCCGGACTTACAAGTTATAAAAATGAAACAGGAAGTTATCGAATTGAAGGAATTCGCGGTAGCTATCAATTTTTAGAAAATGCATCCTTAACTAGTGGTAGATTTATCAATCAAAGCGATCTTGATAATTATGAAAAAGCTGCCGTAATTGGATATCGAGTTTACAAAGATTTGTTCGACGGAAAAGAAGCAGTTGGAGAGTACATTGAGATTAATAGTATAAAATATAAAGTAGTAGGAGTTTATACAGATCCAGGTGGTGAACGTGAAGAAACAAGAATTTTTATTCCAATTACTACAGCACAAAGAGTCTATAATGCAGGTGAGAATATTCGATTAATGAGTTTTACTTTAACTCCTGAAGCAACTTTCGAAGAATCTTTAGCAGCTTCAGAGCTATTTACTGCTCAAATGGAGTCAGATTTAAAAACAAAGCATATTGTTTCACCAACCGATACAAGTGCAATAGAGATTAATAATACCTTAGAAAATGCAAAACGATTTTTCGATTTAATGGATATGATCCGTTGGTTCTTTTGGGGTGTTGGTATTTGTACCATTATAGCAGGAGTTGTGGGTGTAAGTAATATCATGTTGATTATAGTGAAGGAAAGAACAAAAGAAATAGGTATACGAAAAGCGATTGGAGCTCAACCTATTTCAATTATTGGAATGATACTGCACGAATCAATTTTTGTAACAGCTATAGCAGGATTTCTCGGGTTATTTTTTAGCTTATTTGTTTTAGAAATGGTAGGTCCATTAATTGAAACAGATTACATCAGAAATCCTTCAGTTGATTTTGGAGTTGCAATAACAACTGTAATAATTTTAGTTTTTGCAGGAGCATTAGCAGGATTTATACCTGCTTATAGAGCTTCTACAATTAAACCTATAGAGGCCTTAAGAGATGAGTAATTTATTCAGTAGAGATAGTTGGTCTGAAATCATTGAAGCATTGAGCTCAAATTGGTTTAGAACTTTATTGACTTCTTTTGGAGTACTTTGGGGAATCTTTATACTTGTTATATTATTAGCAGCGGGGAAAGGCTTAGAAAATGGAGTAAAACAAGGGTTTGATGGAATGGCAACCAACTCTATGTTTATGTGGGCGCAAACAGCTTCAAAACCATATAAAGGTTTACCTAAAGGAAGACGATTTAGATATAAAATAGAAGATGTAGAAGCAATTCGTCAAGCTGTGCCAGATTTAAGATACATTTCGCCACGTAATCAATTAGGTGGATTCAGAGGTTCAAATAATGTAGTTAGAGGATTGAATACCGGAGCATTTAATGTGTATGGAGATTACCCTGAATTTATAGAACAGCAACCTATGGATATTACTTCTGGGCGTTTTATAAATTATTCAGACATCAATGAAAAACGAAAAGTTGCCATTATTGGAAGCGGAGTATATAAAGCTTTATATGAAGCTGAAGAAGAAGCTATAGGTACTTACATAAAAATTAATGGGGTTAATTTTATGGTAATTGGTACGTATAAAAAGAAATCTAACGATGGTGATGCTGAAGAAAATCAAAAAGAAATTTATGTTCCTTTTACAGCATTTTCTCAAGCTTTTAATATGGGAAATAGAGTAGGATGGATGGCAATTACCGCAGTCGATGGAACTTCAATTACACAATTAAAAGATCAAATTTTTGATGTTGTAAAAGAAAGGCATTCCATTCACCCAGAAGATGATCGAGCGATTGGTCATTTCGATTTATATCAAGAATACAGCAAGATTAATGGACTTTTTACTGCACTAAATTTTGTTGCATATTTTGTGGGAATACTTGTGCTACTATCAGGTATTATTGGAATTAGTAACATAATGCTAATCGTTGTAAAAGAAAGAACCAAAGAAATTGGAATTAGAAGAGCATTGGGAGCAACACCATGGAGTATTAGAACTCAAATATTATTAGAGTCTATTTTTTTAACGATTATATCAGGAATGGCAGGAATCGTTTTAGCTTCTGGTTTATTAGCTTTAGCGAATAGTATATTAGACGGCATGGATACATCAACAATGATGTTTGCAAATCCTTCAGTAAATATGGGTGTTGTATTAATTGCATTAACCATTTTAATTGTTTCAGGCTTATTAGCTGGTTTAATTCCAGCACAAACAGCCATCAAAATAAAACCAGTAGAAGCTTTACGCACAGAATAATTTAAATATTAATATTTCAAAAAAATGAAAAAGACCGCAACCATTATAACATTAGTAGCTATTGTAGTATTATTTACAATTGCTATGATTTGGCTTTATTCAAAAAATCAAGAAGATCCTATAGTCTATGATACTAAAAATGCTTCCGTTGAAACAATAGTCAAGAAAACGGTAGCTACAGGAAGTATTGTTCCGAAGGAAGAAGTTTTAATTAAACCGAATATTTCTGGAATTATAGATGAAATTTTTGTTGAAGCTGGTGATATTATTGAAGCGGGCGATTTAATTGCAAAAGTTAAAGTGGTACCTAATGTTTCATCATTAAATAGTGCGAAGACCAATATAAATGGTGCTAGAACTCAAGTTGAAACAGCTAGGCTGGCTTTTGAAAATCAGAAAAGCATTTTTAATCGCCAAAAAGAATTATTTGAAAAAGGAGTAATTTCTGCAAATGAGTTTGATACTGCTCAACTATCTTATAACCAAGCACAACAACGTTATAAACAAGAACAGGTAAATTTAACTGGAGCTCAGCAAACTTTTGATATTGTTAAAACAGGAACGACAAGAGGTATGGGAGCTTCAGCAAATACTGAAATTAGAGCAACAGTTTCTGGAATGGTACTAGATGTTCCAGTTAAAACAGGGAATCAAGTGATTGAGTCAAATAACTTTAACGATGGAACAACCATTGCTACTTTAGCAGATGTTGATAAAATGATTTTTGAAGGTAAAGTAGATGAAAGTGAAGTTGGTAAAATTAAAGAGGACCTACCTTTAGAAATTACAGTTGGAGCAATTGAGAACAAAAAATTTGATGCCGTACTAGATTATATCGCGCCAAAAGGAGTAAACGAAAATGGAGCCATTCAGTTTGAAATTAAAGGAACTTTAAGTAAAAAGGATACTACATTTATTAGAGCTGGACTAAGTGCCAATGCTTCAATTATTCTTGCAAGAGCAGATAGTGTTTTAACAGTTAAAGAAGCATTAGTTCAATATGATCCAAAGACACAAGACCCTTTTGTAGAAATTGAAGTTGGTGATCAAAAATTTGAAAGAAGAGATGTAACCCTAGGGATTAGTGATGGGATTAATGTAGAAATTAAAGAAGGTGTTACAAAAGAAGAAAATATAAAAGTTTGGAATATTATAAAGGCTGCCCCAGATTTTAACGGAGGAAACTAATTTTAATACAAATTCTTGTAACAATTTTAACATTTAAAAGACAAATTCAACAACAACAATTAATATGAAAAAGTTAGTCATTTTATTTTTATTCCTAAGTATAGGTTTTTCAGTTAATGCTCAAAATAAAAAATGGACCCTACAAGAATGTGTTGAGTATGCATTAAAGAATAATATTTCTGTAAAGCAATCTGAATTAGATGTACAGCTTTCAGATATAGAAAAAAGCGATGCGATTGGTAATTTTTTACCAACTTTAAACGGAAGTGCAACTGCTTCAGAAAACATTGGATTAAGTTTTAATCCTGTAACTGGAAACTCAGAAACTACTAAAACTACTTCAGTTTCTGGTGGAGTGAGCTTAGGTATTAACATTTTTAATGGTTTGCGTAATCATAGACAATTACAAAGAGCTAAACTTTCTCAATTGGCATCTCAATATAATCTTGATAAAATGCAAGATGATATTGCTTTGTTTGTAGCCAACAGTTTTTTACAAGTGTTACTTAATAAGGCTAATTTACAAGTAATACAATCTCAAAATGAAGTAACTCTAGAACAAATAAAACGCACACAAAATCTAGTAGATGCAGGTGTTCTTCCTAGAGGGGATTTACTAGAAATTAAAGCCACTGATGCAAGTGAAAAACAACGTATCGCTGTATCAGAAAACACTGTAACTATATCACTTATTAGTTTAGCGCAACTATTGTTAGTTAAGGATTATACTTCATTTGATATAGTTGATGATAATTACAACATCATTGACGATGGGTTTTCTTCAAAAAATGTAGATGAAGTAATCGCAGCAGCTAAAGAAAATCGTTACGAAGTTAAAATTGCTGAAAAAAATGTAGAATTAGCTGAGAAAGACCTTCAGATTACAAAAGGAGCATACCAGCCAACTCTTTCTGGATTTTTTGGTTATGATACTCGTTATACAGATATAAGTCCCTTAGATTTTGTTGAACAATTATACCTTAACGATGGTATAAATTATGGAGTACGTTTGAATGTGCCGATTTTTAATGGTTTTTCTGTTCGCAATAATGTAAACCGTAATAAGGTAAATGTATTACGAAGTGAGTTTCAATTAGAACAAGCAACACTCGATTTAGAATCGAATGTGTATCAAGCTTATGTAGATTCGAAAGGTGCATTAAAATCGTATGAAGCAGCATTAGCAGCATTAGAATCTCAAAAATTAGCATATCAATATGCAAAAGATAGATACGATGTTGGGTTAACAAACGCATTCGATTTTAGTCAATCTAAGCTTCGATATGATAATGCCCAAATAGAAGAAAATCGCTCTAAATATGATTATATTTTTAAATTAAAGGTATTAGAATTATATTTCGGAGTACCTCCAACAGAACTTAAATTTTAGTTATGAAGAAAAAAACAATTATTTGGATAGGCTCAATAGCGGTATTACTATTGATTTTATTAGTGGTTGGTAAAAAACAAGGCTGGTTTGGTAAAAGTGGACACTTTAAAGAAGTTGAAATTACCAAAATCGAGGCAATGAATATAACTGAAACTGTTGCTGCTACAGGTAAAATTCAACCAGAAGTAGAAGTAAAACTTTCTTCTGAAGTTTCAGGTGAAATAATTGAACTTCCAGTTAAAGAAGGTCAACAAGTAAAAAAAGGAGATTTATTAGTTAAAATTAATCCCGATTTAATTCAGGCAGTTGTAAATCAATCACAATCTGGATTACAAAATATGAGAGCTCAATTAGCGCAAGCTGAAGCGAGTCTTAAAAATTCAAGATCAAATTATTCACGTAGTAAAGAACTTTTTGAAAAAGGAGTTATTTCAAAATCAGATTGGGACAATGCAGTAGCAGATTTTGAGAGAGCTCAAGCTAGTGTAAAATCTATGTATTATAATGTGCAAAGTGCTGCATCTACTGTAAAACAGTCGAAAGATAATTTATCTCGTACATCGATTTATGCTCCAATGGACGGAACTATTTCAAAATTATCTGTAGAGCTTGGTGAACGTGTTGTTGGAACAGCTCAAATGGCAGGTACAGAAATTGTTAGAGTTGCCAATTTAAATAATATGGAAGTTGAGGTTGATGTTAATGAAACAGATATCGTAAAAGTAAATATTGGTGATTCTACAATAGTTGAAGTAGATGCTTATTTAAAAAGAGAATTTAGAGGAATAGTTACAGAAATAGCAAACTCTGCTGAAAATGCAATGTCTGTAGATCAAGTAACTAATTTTAAAGTAAAAGTTAGAATAGTACCAGAATCATATAAAGATCTAACAAAAGATAAGCCTGAACATTATTCTCCTTTTAGACCAGGAATGACTGCAACAGTCGATGTTATTACTGATAAGAAAGAAGAAATTATAGGTGTTCCAATTAGTGCAATTGTGATTAAAACAGATACTTCTTCAACTAAAAAGAAGAAAGTGAAAAAAACAGAATCTGAAAATGTTGAGAAATTTGAATGTGTTTTTGTGAGAGAAGGTAATGAAGCAAAATTACGCATTGTAGAAACTGGAATTCAAGATGATTCGAATATTGAAATTATTTCTGGGTTAACAGCAGAAGATGAAGTTGTAACAGGTCCTTATACAGTTGTTACTAAATCATTAAAGCCAGGTGATAAAATAGAACAAATTACTTCCGAAGAGGAAGACAGTGATAAAGAAGACGAGTAATGGCAACAATTTTATGTCTTGAAACATCTACAACAAATTGCTCAGTAGCGCTTTCAGTTAATGGAAGCGTTATTGCTTTAAAAGAAGATAATAGTAATCAGTATTCTCATGCAGAACGATTGCATGTTTTTATTGAAGAAGTATTATCAGAAAGTAATATTAAGAAAGATGATTTAGATGCAATTGCGATAAGTAAAGGCCCAGGTTCTTATACTGGACTCCGAATTGGAGTTTCAGCCGCAAAAGGGCTTTGTTTTGCTTTAGATGTACCTTTAATATCAATACCAACCCTAGAGATTTTAGCGAGTCAATTACAAATTGAAAACGGACTTATTATCTCGATGTTAGATGCTCGAAGAATGGAAGTGTATTCTTCAGTCTATAATAAAGAAATTATTGAAGTAAGAGAAACCAAAGCTGAAGTCATAGATGAAACTTCTTTTGTTTCATTTTTAGATATTGAGAATGTTTTTTTTATAGGCAATGGTGCTGTCTCTTATACACAT
>JAHRWC010000034.1 GCA_019090365.1 Flavobacteriaceae bacterium | reverse complement strand
TTGGTTAAATGAAAAAGGAAGCATAGGTATGTATCAAGTTTCTAATGAAGATTTAGTTGGTTTACCTGAGAACGAGAATGAATTTCCTGTGACTTTTAATCTAATTATTGAAGGAAGAAATATTTCAATCACAAAAAATATAATATACAAATACAATGATCCTGTTGCTGGTGAAGTGTACCAACCCTTTGATGTGTTACCTGAAGTAACTTCAAGTATTCCTGAAAAAGTATTGATTTTTTCCTCTGATGATTCAAAGCAAATACCAGTAAAAGTTAGAGCTGGAAAAGATAATGTTTCTGGAACAATAACATTACATTATCCAGAAGGTTGGACCATAAGTCCGGACCATCAAATTTTTGAACTTTCAAAAAAAGGAGAAGAAAAAACAATAGTTTTCACAGTGACACCTCCTAAAAATCAAAGCGAAGGTTATTTAAAAACGCTTGTAAATGTTGGAGATCAATTTTATAAAAAAGAGTTGATTCAAATTAATTACGACCATTTACCTTTTCAAAGTGTATTATTAGACTCCGAAGCAAAAATCGTTCGAATTAATATTCAGAAAAAAGGAGAACAAATCGGTTATATTAAAGGTGCTGGTGATGCAATTCCTGAAAGTTTAAAGCAAATTGGATATGAAGTAACAAGCTTACTTCCTTCAGAAATAAATGTTAATAACATTGAAAAGTTTGATGCAATTGTAGTAGGGATTAGAGCCTACAACACAGTGCCTGAAATGAAGTTCAAACAAGAAATATTAAACGAATATGTATTTAATGGCGGAACAGTTTTAGTTCAATATAATACGCGTCATCGATTAGTTACTGAAGAAATTGCACCTTATTCTATTAAGCTTTCTAGAGAACGTGTTACTGATGAATTTTCAAAAGTAACTATTTTAGAACCTAAACATGAAGTTTTAAATAATCCTAATAACATTAGTGCTTCAGATTTTGATGGCTGGGTACAAGAACGAGGACTTTATTTTCCTAGTGAATGGTCCTCAGAATTCACTCCAATTTTAGGAATGAATGATAAAGATTATCCCGAAAGTAAAGGTTCACTATTAGTAGCTGATTACGGAAAAGGACATTACATATATACAGGTTTAAGCTTTTTTAGAGAATTACCTGCGGGTGTTTCAGGAGCCTATAGACTATTTGCAAATTTACTTTCAATTGGAAAATAACATGGAAGAACAGCCTAAAAAATATCGTTGGATTTCTTGGTACACTTGGATATTAGTGATCAATGCAATTTATATCATTCTATTTTATTTAATAACAAAAAACTACGCCTAATATGCAGTTACTCGATTGGATTATTTTAGGTGGTACACTTTTGTTTATTGTTTTATATGGTACGTATAAAACACGTGGAAATAAAAATGTAGACGATTATTTAAAAGGTGGAAATGAAGCAAAATGGTGGACGATTGGCTTAAGTGTCATGGCAACTCAAGCAAGTGCTATAACATTCTTGTCAACACCAGGGCAAGCCTTTCATGATGGAATGGGATTTGTACAATTCTATTTTGGATTACCAATTGCGATGGTAATTATTTGCATGGTTTTTATACCATTATACCATCGTCTAAAAGTGTTTACAGCCTATGAATTTTTAGAAGATAGATTCGATTTAAAAACAAGAACCTTGGCTGCTATTCTATTTTTAGTACAAAGAGGTTTAGCAACTGGAATAACCATATTTGCTCCTGCAATTATTTTATCTGCTGTATTAGGCTGGGATCTTATTACTCTAAATATCATCATTGGAGTATTAGTAATTATTTATACTGTAAGTGGTGGTACAAAAGCAGTAAGCATCACTCAAAAACAACAAATGGGTGTTATTTTCTTCGGAATGTTTCTCTCATTTCTTATTATTCTGAATTATCTTCCTTTAGATATTAGCTTTTCTAAAGCAATGGATATTGCAGGTGCTAATGGAAAAATGGATGTATTAGATTTTTCATTTAACTTGAATAATCGTTATACTTTTTGGAGTGGTATCATTGGAGGAACTTTTTTAATGCTTTCTTACTTCGGAACTGACCAAAGTCAAGTACAACGTTATTTATCTGGTAAATCTGTAAGGGAGAGCCAATTAGGAATGATGTTTAATGGTATGCTTAAAGTTCCAATGCAATTTTTCATTCTATTAGTTGGTGTAATGGTTTTTGTCTTTTACCAATTTAATAGTTCTCCTTTAAACTTTAATCCTGCAGCTATTGATGATTTAAAAGCATCTGAATATGCTTCAGAATATAAAGTTCTTGAGGATGAAAAAATGCTAATTGATAATGAATTAGCAGAAAAGCAACTCTCCTATTCTAAAATGGATTCTGAATCTGAAAAAGAAGCGCTATTAACTGATATTAGAGCGTTAAATTCTTCTGAATTAAAATTAAGAGCACAAACCAAAGAATTAATTAAAAAAGCTAATCCTGATGCAGAAACAAACGATAAGGATTATGTCTTCATACACTTTATCTTAACTAATCTTCCAAGAGGATTAATAGGTTTATTATTAGCTGTAATTTTAAGTGCAGCCATGTCTAGTACCGCTTCAGAGTTAAATGCATTAGCATCTACAACCGCAATGGATTTATATAAAAGGAATACACCCATTAAAGAAGATAAACATTATGTGAAAGCTTCAAAGTGGTTTACATTACTTTGGGGTGTCATTGCAATATCAATAGCTTGTGTAGCTAATCTATTTGATAATCTAATTCAGTTAGTGAATATAATTGGTTCTATTTTCTACGGAAATATATTAGGAATATTTTTACTGGCTTTCTTTTTCAAATATGTAAAAGGAAATGCTGTATTTATTGCAGCCTTAATTAATCAAGTCTTTGTGATTTCACTTTACTTATTAAATGAATATGAAATGATCAACCTACCCTATTTATGGTTAAATTTTGTAGGATGTATTTCGGTGATTTTACTTGCTTTATTTATCCAAAAGTTAAATAGAGAAAAGGTTATTATAAGCTAGTAATTTAGCATTGTAAGAGTTATTAAGCCTGTAAATATGATTTATATCATATGCTTAACTAAATGAAAATCCAGCCCTTATAGTTAACTTTGTATACTACAATAAAGTAAACTATAACCATGTATTTAAACAGAGAAAATAGTATTGCAAAAAGCAATTACAATAGGTGGTTTGTACCTATTGCCGCGCTTTGTATTCATCTTTGCATTGGACAAATTTATGCTTTCAGTGTATTTAATAAACCACTTACAAAAATTATTGGTGTCGTTGAACAAACTCCAGATGATTGGAAACTCACAGAATTAGGTTGGATATTTACTATAGCTATTTTCTTTTTAGGAGCATCAGCTGCAGTTTTAGGGAAATGGGTAGAAAAAGTTGGTCCAAGAAAAACGATGTTTTATGCTGCCATATGTTTTAGTAGTGGATTTTTAGTTTCTGCAATTGGTATTTATTTTCATCAAATTTGGCTTTTATATTTAGGGTCCGGAGTACTTGGCGGAATTGGATTAGGTTTAGGCTACATATCTCCTGTTAGCACTCTAATTAAATGGTTTCCAGATCGACCAGGAATGGCTACTGGAATGGCAATTATGGGATTTGGTGGTGGAGCAATGATCGCATCTCCACTAAGTGTTCATTTAATGGAGTTTTATGAAAGTTCAACTTCAAATGGAGTATATGAAACTTTTATAACTATGGGTGTAATTTATTTAGTGATTATGATGATTGGTTCTATAATCGTACGTATACCAAGTGATGATTGGGCACCAAAAGGATATGATCCTTCTACTCAAAAGAAGAATAAGTTAATTACAACGCATCATGTATTGGTTGATAAAGCAGTTAAAACGCCTCAATTCTGGTTACTTTTTATGGTACTTGGATTAAATGTGAGTGCGGGTATTGGTGTACTGAGTCAAGCTAGTGTTATGATACAAGAAATGTTTAACGCTGAAAACATTGGTGCAACTGCAGCAGTTACCGCAAGAGATGCTGCTATTTTTGTTGGCTTGCTTAGTTTGTTTAATATGATAGGAAGATTTGTATGGTCTTCATTAAGTGATTATTTAGGGCGTAAAACAACCTATTCCATTTTCTTTATTTTAGGAATACTTCTTTATGTATTAATTCCTTTTACAGGAAATATAGGTAGTGTGTTACTATTTACGATTGCTTTCTCTATCATCATTAGTATGTATGGAGGTGGTTTTGCTACTATTCCTGCATATTTAAAAGATATGTTTGGAAACAAACAAATTGGAGCTATTCATGGAAGGTTATTACTCGCATGGAGTTTAGCAGCTATTATTGGTCCAGTAACTATTAATTATTTAAGGGAATACCAAATCAATGTATTGAACATGCCAAGTTCAGATGTTTATAATATTACCATGTATTTAATGGCTGGATTATTATTCATCGGACTACTATGTAATTTCTTCATAAAACCAGTAGATTCAAAGTTTCATGATGAATAAGAATTCTTAATTGTATGAATAAAAAAAAGCTTCAGATTATCTCTGAAGCTTTTTTTATATTAAATTGAAATAATTTATTTCATGTTTTTCCACTCAGCAATAGACTTCTTGTTCATTGCAACATAATCATCGTTTCCAGCTTTTTCAGCCATAGTCATTGATTTTTCAGCAGCAGTAATTGCTCCTTTTTTATCACCAGATTTTGCATAAATTAAAGATTTTTGTCTGTAATACCAGAATGCATCAGCTCTTTTTTCAATAGCAGTGTTTATCCATTCTTTAGCTTTATT
>JAHRWC010000033.1 GCA_019090365.1 Flavobacteriaceae bacterium | reverse complement strand
TTAAGATCTTCCAACGTGATTATACCCTCTTTAGATTTCATAAAATCTACTAACTTTTCAGCAGTCTCACCTTGGTAAAATTCAGACCTACCATTGGCTGCAATTCTTTGTAAAGTATTTGCTAGAGCTATATTTTTTATGGTATCTCCAAGTGCAAAGTTTTCTGTATATAAAGAGCTCTCTTGATTTACTTTTTCAATAATTTCTTTGTATTTTTTTAACCTGTCAGATTTTTTTTCAGTTACAGCATAACCATTCCTTGCTAATTCAATTACAGGTTCTAAAATTTCATTCATTGGTAATGATCCAAACTTTTCATGGACTGCAAAGATTCCTGCGATTGTTCCAGGAACTCCAACAGCAAGTCCGCCAATTGAACTTTTTTCAGAAATAGCCTCACCATTTTCATCCAAGTACATATCTCTAGTCGCCGCTAAAGGCGCTTTTTCTCTAAAATCTAAGGCTCCAATTTCTTTGTATTGGGTGCGATATACCATAAATCCTCCTCCGCCAAGATTACCAGCATATGGATAAGTTACAGCTAATGCCATTTCAGTAGCGACCATCGCATCAAAAGCATTACCTCCTTTAGCCAATATATCTGAACCAATTTTTGAAGCTTCTTTTGTAGCAGAAACTATCATAGCATTTTCAGTAATAAGTCCATTAACAGGTTCAGCTATAGTGATTTCAGGAGTTGGATTGTTTTGTTTACATGCAGATAAACATATAATACTGAAAAGGATAAGAAATAACCTCATATTTATATTTTTAAATGTTTTAATTCTTCTAATTTATTATCTGAAAAGGCTTTTAGTTCTTCAAAGAAGGATGTGAATTCCTCTTCAAATTCTGTATAATATTTTTCAAGTTCATACACTGCAAAATTCATATTAGAATCGATTCTGGTTCTTCTACTCATCTGGTTGAGAATAGTACTTATACCTGAAATAGATTCATAACTAAGTAACCAATTATCAGAAATCATATAAGGCATCATTCTTTTAATGCGTACAGGTAAGATGTCATAACTGTTTCTCAACAATTCGTAAAAATTTTCAACATATTCATCTAGAGGAGTTTGATGGTATTGCTTCCAATTTTTTGCTAAAAAATGATCGTATAAAATATCTACGATAACACCGCTATAATGACCATGGTTTTCATGCAGTTTTTTTGTACTTAAACGAACGGTAGGATGTTGATCTGTATAGCTGTCTATACCTCTGTGTAAAAGAATTCCTTTTTGAATACTCAAAGGATACTTTTTGTATTTTTTTCCTTTAATTCCATCAGCGATAAAGTTGCCAATTATAACTCCTTCTTCGTTTCCTGAAAGATAAATATGCGCTAAAAAATTCATTCTGACAATTTACAAAATGTACTGGAAGTTTTTGATTTTAAAAGTATATTTGTGAAAAATTACTATTTATGACATTAATCAAGTCCATTTCTGGAATTAGAGGAACCATTGGTGGTTCGCAAGGAGAAAACTTAACACCAATTGACGCTGTAAAGTATGCTGCTGCATATGGTGCTTGGATCCGTAATAGAAGAGAAAAAGAAAATTATAGAGTAGTAGTTGGACGTGATGCTAGAATCTCTGGTGAAATGATTCAACAATTGGTAATGAATACGCTTGTTGGACTTGGAATTCATGTAATAGATTTAGATTTATCAACAACACCTACAGTAGAAATGGCTGTGACGATGGAACATGCAGATGGAGGTATTATTCTTACTGCGAGTCATAATCCGAAGCAATGGAATGCTTTAAAGTTACTAAACGAAAAAGGTGAATTTTTAGATGCAGCTGCAGGACAAGAAATATTAGATTTAGCAGAAGGTGATGACATCAACTTTTCTGATGTTGATTCATTAGGAAAAATTACTGCAAATGATGCTTATATCGATTTACATATTGAAGAAATAATGAACCTTCCTTTGGTGAATGTTCAAGCAATTAAGGATGCAAAACTCAAAGTAGTGGTTGACGGTGTAAATTCAACTGGAGGAATTGCGGTTCCTATGCTTTTAGATGCATTAGGAGTTCATCCTGTAAAGTTGTTTTGTGAACCCACTGGTCATTTTCCTCACAATCCAGAACCTTTAAAAGAACATTTAACTGATTTAATGGAGAAAGTAGTTTCTGAAAGAGCTGACTTTGGTATTGTGGTTGATCCCGACGTGGATCGACTAGCGTTTGTAGATGAAAAAGGGGAGATGTTTGGTGAAGAATATACGTTAGTAGCTGTCGCAGATTATATTTTACAAAACAACCCTGGAAATACAGTTTCAAATATGTCTTCTTCTAGAGCATTAAGAGATGTTACAGAAAAATACAATAGAACCTATAAAGCAAGCGCAGTTGGTGAAGTAAATGTTGTAACCATGATGAAGGCAACAAATGCAGTTATTGGAGGTGAAGGTAATGGTGGAATTATTTATCCTGAATTGCATTACGGAAGAGATAGTTTAGTTGGGATTGCTTTATTTTTAAGTTTTTTAGCAGATCAAAATACTTCAGTGAGTCAACTTCGGAAAACATATCCTTCTTATTTTATGAGTAAGAAAAAAATTCAACTAACACCTAGTTTAGATGTTGATGCTATTTTGAAGGCTATGGAAGAGAAATATGCTTCAGAAGAAATTACAACAATCGATGGTGTGAAAATTGATTTCCCAGAAAATTGGGTACATTTAAGAAAATCGAATACAGAACCAATTATTAGAATATATACTGAAGCAAAAACGCAAGAGACTGCAGATAAATTAGCAGATCGTTTTATTTCAGAATTAAATGAAATGGCTAATTCATAATCAATAAAAAAAATGTCTATGTCAACTTCTATCGAAATCAAAAAAACAGAACTTGAAGCGTATTTTGAAACGTTTCGTCAAAATATTTTAGGAATCGACCAAACCTTTGTTTCACCTTATGGAACAAAAGATATTGTGTATGTTGATTGGACAGCGAGTGGTAGGCTTTATAGACCTATTGAAGAGAAGATGATGAATGATTTTGGTCCTTATGTTGCAAATACACATACTGAAACTACGTATAGTGGAACTTTAATGACAAAGGCATATCATAAGGCTCGTAAAATTATTAAAAACCATGTAAATGCTGGTATTGACGATGTGTTTTTACCTTGTGGTACAGGAATGACTGGAGCTGTAAATAAGTTTCAACGTATTTTAGGATTAAAAGTACCTGAAGGTTTAAAAGATTCAGTTACTATAAATGATAAAGATCGCCCTGTTGTGTTTATTTCACATATGGAACATCATAGTAATCAGACTTCTTGGATTGAAACAATTGCAATTGTTGAAGTGATTCCTTGTGATGATGAAGGTATGTTATGTCTTGAAAATTTAGAAATTTTATTAAATAAATACAAGGACACTGAAGTTAAGATTGCTTCGGTAACTTCTTGTTCGAATGTAACAGGAATTAAAACAGATTATCATGCAGTTGCAAAATTAATGCATCAACATGACGGATTATGTTTTGTAGATTTTGCCTGTTCAGCACCTTATGTAGAAATTGATATGCACCCTGAAGATGAAGAAGCTTATTTAGATGCTGTTTTCTTTTCTCCTCATAAATTTTTAGGAGGACCTGGAACTAATGGTGTGCTTATTTTTGATAGTAAACTGTATCATAATACTGTGCCAGATAATCCAGGTGGAGGTACTGTAAGTTGGACAACACCTTGGGGAGACCATAAGTTTTTAGATAATATTGAAGATCGAGAAGATGGAGGAACACCAGGTTTTTTACAAGTAATAAAAACTTCTCTAGCGGTTAAGTTGAAAGAGAAAATGGGCATTAAAAATATGCTTCAACGTGAAGAAGAAATCGTAGAGTATATTTTTAAAAGCTTAAAAAATAAACCTAATATCTCAATTTTAGCAGATCATATTGAACATCGATTGGGTGTGATTTCTTTAATTATTGGAGATTTACATCATGAGTTGGCTGTCAAAATATTGAATGATCGTTTTGGTATTCAATCGAGAGGTGGATGCAGTTGTGCTGGTACTTACGGACATCATTTATTACAGATTGATCAACAAAAATCTAATGAAATTATAGGTAAATTAGAAGATGGTACTTGTGAATTAAAACCAGGCTGGGTACGCTTTTCAATTCATCCAACAACGACAACAGATGAAATAATTTACGTTTGTAATAGTATCATTGCGCTTTCAGAAAACTATAAAGAATGGATGAAAGAATATACTTCTAAAGATGGTAAGTATATTCATAAATCGGAAGAACTAAATCCATCTATTTGTATTTCAGAAAATTGGTTTGAACTTTAGTTTATTGAAACTGTTCGGGTATATTATTTCTATGTTTCCAACGTTTGTGCGTCCATAAATAAAACTCAGGTGCTTCAAAAATGTGTTCCTCTAAAGCTTTAGTGAATATATCTGTAAGTTCGTAATCTTTATATTCATTTGGATGTAGAGTTATGGTAGTAAAAGTAGTTTCATAATGACCTCTTTTTACTTTTTTTACTAGAAAAAATGCTACCGCCATATCCAATCGTTTAGCTAATAATTCTGCACCTGTATGTACAGGAACTTTTACTCCCATAAATTCTTTCCAATGGTGTGCTTTAGTGAGTTTAGGCGATTGATCTGAAAGAAAACCATTGATGGTTAATTCATTTTCAGCTTTCAATTTTGTTAAGATTTTAAACGTCTCTTTTGTTGTTATTAAATGCGTATCATATTTTGCTCTGATTCTTTTTACAAGACGATCGAAATGTTTGTTAGCTAAACGTTTATAAACAGCGTATCCTTTGTGATTTAAATACTTTTGCATAATAAAAATCCATTCCCAACTTGCATAATGTGCGCACATTAAGATGATACTTTTATTCTCTTTTTCTATTTTTTTAATTTCTTCAATGTTTGTAAATGTAAATCGTCTCACTATTTCTTTTTCAGAAATGGTTAATGATTTTATCGACTCTACTAACATGTCGCAAAGATGGCGGTAGAACTTTTTTGCAATACCTTTTCTTTCTTCGGAAGTTTTTTCAGGAAATACTATTTGTAAGTTATCAAAAACTACTTTTTTACGATAACCAATGATATAATACATAGGATAGTATAATAGGCTAGAAAATCCATACAGCAATTTCATTGGTAGAATTGAAGTAATCCATAAAAATGGATACACTATTATATAAATTAGTAATTGCATAGTTTAATTTACAGCAAAACTAACTAAATTTATTGCAAAATTAAATATATATTTTATGCAAGATATGAATATTGCAACCCTGGTAATAATAGTTGCAAACGTCTTAATATCATTAAAGGGTTTTAGTGATTTTTCTTTTTTTGAAAAATTTAAATTTAATATTGCAGGAATCCATCGTGGTGAGCAAGTTAGAATGTTTAGTTCGGGGTTTTTGCATGCAGATTATTCGCATTTATTGTTTAATATGCTTACGCTTTATTTCTTTGCAGATATTGTCATTATAAATTTAGGTGTATTCAAATTTGTATTAATTTATGTGTTGAGTTTACTAGTAGGAAATTTATTGTCTTTTGCTTTTCATAAAAATGAATATCATTACAGTGCCATTGGTGCAAGTGGAGCCGTAACTGGAATTTTATATTCTGCTATTTTATTACGTCCAGAAATGAGTTTATATATGTTTTTTATTCCAATACCAATTCCAGCGTGGGTTTTTGGTATTATG
>JAHRWC010000032.1 GCA_019090365.1 Flavobacteriaceae bacterium | reverse complement strand
TTTTTCAAGAGCGTAGACCCTTTTTTGTAGAAAATAAAAACATTTTCGATTTCAGATTTGGCGGAGGTTTTGATAATATTTTCTTTTCTAGAAGAATTGGAAGAAGTCCTCAAGGTTCAGCAGATTCTGAAATTTCTAAGTATATAGATCAGCCAGATAATTCAACCATATTAGGTGCAGCAAAATTTAGTGGAAAAACACAAAATGGGTGGTCATTAGGATTTCTTCAAAGTGTAACTGCAAAAGAATATGCTGATGTAATAAATGATGATGATTCAGAAGTTGAAACATTAGTTGAGCCTTTAACAAGTTATTCAGTATTAAGAACCCAAAAGGATTTCAATGATAAAAACTCTTATGTTGGTTTTATTTCTACGTTTACTTATCGTGATTTAGAAGATAACTTATCTTTTTTAAGAGAAAAGGCTTTTACTGGAGGAGCAGATTTTAGACATAACTGGAATGATCGAAAGTTTCATGTATTAGGGAATGTTGTTTTTAGTAATGTAAGTGGAAGTGCTGAAGCAATAGAAGCAACACAACGTTCAATAACACACTTGTTTCAACGTGTTGATGCAGGACATGTAGAAGTAGACCCAACAAAAACATCATTAAGAGGTACTGGAGGTAAGGTGCAATTCGGAAAATCTGGAGGAGGTAATTGGCGCTATACTGCTGGAGGAACATGGCGTTCACCAGAATTGGAGTTAAATGATATTGGTTTTTTACGCCAAGCAGATGAAATTCGTCAATATTCGAATGTGAGAAGGTTATTTAATAAACCAACGAGTTGGTACCGTAGAATGAATTTTAGTATAGATCAATTTACAAGTTTCGATTTTGATGGTAATTATAATAGAATTCAGTACGAATTAGGTGGAAACATCAACTATAAAAACAATTGGTGGTCAGATTTTGGAGCTGCACATAAACCAAGAATCTATAGCAATACCGTATTAAGAGGAGGGCCAAGATGGAGATGGTCTGATGAAAATTTTTGGTATTTCTTTTCAGGAACCAATCAAAATAAAAAATTGAGTATGACACTAGGTTATGTAAACTCTAGAGCGGCTCAAAATAATTTTTCATTAGATAAATATGAAGTCAGATTTAGATACCAACCTTTAGATGCTTTAAAGCTTTCTTTGGAAACTGAATATGAAACCAACCCTAATAAAACTCAATATGTTACTGCGGTAGATTATAATGGTACAGATCGTTATATTACTAGTGAAATAGATCAAGAAATTTTAAGTGCAACTTTCCGAGTAGATTATACTATTAATCCTAATTTAACGGTTCAATATTACGGTCAACCGTTTATTGCAAGAGGGAAATATTCGAATTTTAATTATGTGAATAATCCTGTTGCAAAAGAACTTTCTGAAAGAGTTTCATGGTATGGTGATGATCAAATATCATTTAGTGAAGATACTTATAGTGTCGATGAAGATTTAGATGGTACGACAGATTATTCATTTGATAACCCAGATTTTGCATATGTTCAATTTAGATCGAATTTAGTATTGCGTTGGGAGTATATTCCAGGCTCTGAAGTGTTCTTTGTTTGGTCGCAAGGGATCACCGGTTTGGGAGATTCACAGAATTCATTTGATACTATAATCGACAATCAAATTTTTAGGCAACAACCTCAAAACACCTTTTTAATAAAGGCGACGTATCGATTTGTTTTATAAAAGATTAATAGTTTAAATTCATGTGGTTTAAGGCATAATTAACTAAACCAGCATTGCTTTTTATTCCTATTTTTTTGTGAATGTTTTTTCGATGGGTATCGATGGTATATTTACTTAGTTTTAACTCCTCTGCCATTTGTAAGGTTGTTCTTCCTTTGATTAACAAAGCAAGAATTTCATGTTCTCTTCGGGTTAATTTTTGATTACTTTTTGGTGAGTTCACAGTTAAAAACTCCTTTGAGTCTATATCTAAGTTTTTAGAAAAATATTGGTTTCCATGCAATAGTTCATGAATGGCTTGAATGAGTTCCTTTTTTTGAACATTTTTAGTAATATAACCTTTAGCTCCAGCTTCAATCATTTCAACAACATCGATTTGTTGGTCATACATACTCAATGCTAAAATTGGAATTTTTGGATGTTCTTTGGTTAAAATTCTTGTTGCAGAAATACCATCCATAACTGGCATTCGAATATCAGTTAATATGATATTTGGGAGCATTCCTTTTTCTACTAACCGAATTAATTCGAGACCATTATTTGCTTCTCCAATAATGGAAATATCTATTTCATTTTGTAGAATAGATTTAATTCCATCTATAAAGAGTTGATGATCATCTGCGATAATTATGTTAACTTTCATAATGGAATATTTAAAATGATGGTTGTGCCATTTCCTTCTGTAGAATCAATCGAAATATCACCTTTTATTCGTTCCATCCGTTTTTCGATATTAGTTAAACCATGACCTAATTTTGTTTTATTTTTCTGAAATCCAATACCATTATCTTCTACCATTACATTTAATTCATTTTCATGTTCTGAAAACTGAATGATTACTTCTGAAGCTTTTGAATGCTTTATACAGTTTGTAAGTAATTCTTGAATACTTCTAAAAATTTGAATTTCAATATTATTTTCAAGGGTTCTTTTTACATCAATGTTGATTACCTTAATGGATATCTTATTTGAATTTGATATTTGTTGAGCTACATTTTTAGTAGAAAATATAAGGCCTTTCTCAATTAAATTTCCAAAATTTTTATTGTGAGCAATCTTTCTAACTTCATTATAAGTATCGTCTGTAATTGAACCTATTTTATCTAAAAGGGTACTTTTTTTAGTTTCACTCTTTTTGAAAGTAGATTTAAAATCTTCTATATATAATTTTAATGTTGCTATTTTACTTCCTAAATTATCGTGTAAATCGTTAGCAATTCTGGTTCTTTCTTTTTCTTGAGTTTCAATTATAGCATCAATAGCATTAAGCTCTTGTGTTTTTAATAACTGATTGAATTGTTGATCTTTTATTATTAAATTTTGCTGAGTGATTGTCTTTTTTCTTTTTGCAATTTTTAAAAGCATATAAACGATAATCAAAGAAACTCCTAATATAAAAAGCGTTGCGATTAACAGGTTACGGTTTTGTTTTCTTTTAAAATCAACTTGTAGGTTTTCAGTTTTTAATTCTAAAATTTCTTTCTCTTTTGCTTCTGTTTCGTATTTAGTTAATATGTTGTTTAAGTTGTTTTGATTTTCAGAATCTAAAATACTATCGTTTAATTTTTTAGATTTTTCAGAATACAAAAGTGCTTCAGTCATATTACCAATGCCTTTGTAGCTTTCTTTAATATTGTTGTAAAGATGCACTAGTTGTTTACCTTTTACTTTTAGAGCAGCTTGTTTAAAATATGAAATTGCAGTATTGTATTCCTTATTCTGTAAGTGGATGTATCCTAAATTACTTTGTGTAAATTCTATGCCAGATTTAAGGTTTAATTCATTTTTAAGATTGATCGCTTTTTCAAGATAATCTTTAGCTAATGATGGATTTTTCTTTAAATAAATATCACCTAAATTATTATAAGTCATTGATAGCGATCGTTTATTATCAAGTTTAATTCCTAGTTTTTCAGCTTCATTGTAGTAGTTAATCGCTTTTATCGTATCTCCATTCTTATAATATTGGGTCGCTAAATTAGGGAGTGTTATGAGTTGATATTGAGTGAGTTTATTTTCTGAAAAAGCTTTTAATGCCTTTTCGCTATAATCAATAGCTTTAGGGTAATTTTCTAATTCAGCAAAAGCACTCGCTATATTACTATAACATTTTGCAGCATTTACAACATCCTTTTGTTTTTCAAAATAAACGGCACTTTCAGTTAAAGTCTTAATTGTTTTATTATAATTTCCTTGCCTTAATTGAATTGCTCCAAGACTAATATTTAATGAAGCCACACCATTTTCATCATTCAATATTTTTAATAAATTTTTGGCTTGTTTAAAATGAAAAGAAGCTGAATCTAAACTTCCAGAAAAGAAATAGAATCGAGCAATTTGAGTGTTTGTAACCGCTAATAACGAATCATTTTTTTTATAAACGAAAGCTTTATTTGCAAATTCTTTCCCTTTTTTTAAATCAATTTTCTCAAAGAGTTGGGCAAGTGTTAAGTTTATTTTAGCAACTTCATAAGCTTCTTCAGTATTTTTTAATTGTGTAAGTAAGCTATCAATTTTAGGAGATTGAGCATATATAGAAGTACTAACTAATACGATTATAAAAAATAATTTTTTCAAAGTAATTTGACCCTTAGTTTCATTAAATATACTAATAATATTATAGCTGATATTTCCTTTAATACCCTTATCATGCCTAAATCAAATGGATTATAATTAATTACTTAAAAAGTAGCATTCAATAAATGCAGGCTTAAAACTATTTTAGTTGACAATAATTTGAAATACCTAATGTTAGGTATTTATCACTGAAAATCAAAGTTTTACATTTAACAACACGTAATTATTAAATACTATAGTATGAAACTCAGTCTTTTTATTCTACCCTTATTTATTTTTTTACAAGTAGGATCTTGTGGAGAAGATGATTCTCCAAATGATATTGGCTCAATTAATGATAATTTTATCACTTTTTTAGGAGAAACCAATGAAGCATTTGGCGGTTGTAATGTCCAATCTCAAAACAATCCAATTTTCTGTACATATAATGCACATACTACCCTAGCTAATGGTGATACAGTAGCAATAAGTATATCACATTCTGGAGTATGTAGAACAGCAACGTTTAATCTTTCCGATAATATAGATAACGATGGAGATGCTTTAGTATTTGTTCAAATTGCAACAAACACTGTCGTAACAGATACTTATGTTGGAAACACTGGAATTGTAGAATTAGGAGACTTTGGATTAAACTCTTCTATGGAATTAGTTGGAGATGTAAGGCATACAGTAACAGGAACTATATTAGATATCTCTGCATATATCGAATGTTTAAATTAAAATTATTGATTGAAAATAACATATTATGAAACCAGTTAAATATATATTCTTTCTTTTACTTTTAACCCCTTTTTTATTTTCTTGTGATGAAGAAGATGAAGATGAAGATGAAGAACCAGAACGCACCACTCATTTGGTAACATTTAATAACAATCGAGGTTCAACTGGCGGTTGCTTTCCTGGATATACAGTAGATTTTCTTGTGACTTATCGCGATATTCAAGCTTCACTCAACCTGCCTGCGGGAGGTACAGGATTTCTGAATGTGTTGGTTGAGGACAATGAAAGTATCAATGTTCAGGTCATAAAAATATCAGACGATCAAATAGTTGCGGATGCTAATGTGAATGTGCGCACTACAAGTAGACCAGATAACCTGGAAGGTGAGTTTCGAACAGTTAACTTTTGCGATGCTTTTGATTTGAATTTCAATAATTTTTAAAAGTTGCCTCGTATATAATATTTTCTTCTCCCATTTTTTTAGTAGTAAAAGTAGGAGTAAGTTTTACATTATTCTTAATAGCAATTTTTGATATATTCTGAAAGTCACAATCTTCAGAAAGAATCATAAACGTATTGTTTTCTTCAGAAAGATATACTTTTAATTGGGCGAATAGTGATTCAAAATACTCAAAATCCTCACCACAAAACCAAGCTTTTTCTTTCGTGTTATTTGGTTTTTTAGGATAATATGGAGGGTTGATTATAATATAATTAAATGACTCTTGAGAAATATTTGCAAACATATCTGATTGAATACATTCGACATTTAGATTATTTTCTTCTGAAGCTTTTTTTAGATATTCAATAGCAGTTTCATTGATATCTGAAGCAGTGACAATAGCACCTTTTTTTCGAGCAAAGAGAGAAATAATTCCGCTTCCACAACCTAGCTCTAGCAGTGATTTATTTTTTAATTCTAATGCTGAAATAAAATCAAGTAATATTTTTGTGCTTAATGTTAAGTGAGGAGGAAAAACATCGGGATGAACCAATACTTCAATATCTTGATATTTATAGGCTCTTGGTTTTTTGTAATAATAATCTAGCCCTTTTTTTAGGAAAGGTTGAGAAATTCGTTTTATGATCTTTCTTACTTTAGACATTATTCAGAATAGAATCCTTCAATTTCAGGTTGTCTGTATTTCCAAATTTTATGCAATGCCTTGATTTCATATGGATATTTATAAAATCCAGTTTGATATCGAATTTTCGAAACACTTTTTAAAATACTTTTTTTAATTCCTCTAATTCTAAAATCTGAAGCTGTTGGATAATATCCGTTTAATACCGTTTCAAAATTCATAATTTTATCTACCATTGGAGGAGTTAACCAAGGAGTTAATGGATTTTTTCTTAGGTCAAAGTTTTCCCAAGTTGGATCTAACCAATCTTCTAATTTTGATGGAAACTTAAACCCAGCTTTTTGTATCTGTTCATACAGTTCAGATCCTTCAGTAGCTACTGGACTATAGAGGTAAATAATGATTTCAGCATCAGGATTGATTTCTTTAATCTCTTTAATAAAATTAATATCCCATTCTATTTGAGCCATCACTTTTTCTGGGGTTTCAGCTGGCATTCCAAGAACAAATGAAAACTCAGGAATGATTCCAATTGGATATAATCGTTTTGCAAATTTTTTAATTCCCTCACCAGTTTGAGTTCCACCTTTATTCATTTGTTTTAAAATCTCATCATTTCCAGTTTCAGCACCTAAAAAGATCATTTTGCAACCAGCTTCTTTCATCAACTGTAAATCTTCATCACTATATTTATCGATGGTGTCAATTCTTCCTTCACCCCACCAAGTAATTCCGTCATTTTTTATTAAATCAGAAAATTCAACCACACGTTTTCTTGAAGTAAAAAAATTATTATCATGAAATTCGATGGCATCGACTCCATAGTTTTCTTTAAAAAATGAAATATCATTATAAACCGATTGAGCAGATTTTGCTTTCCATCGACCATTATAAATTGGGACTACTGCACAAAAAGAACAAGTAAAAGGACAGCCTAAACTAGAGTGATAGGAAAATGTTTTATTGCCTAAAAAAGTTTTGCTTAAATATTTTTCTAATGAATAAAAGCTGTTTAAATGCTGATAAGGAAGGCTGGGCAAACTATCTTGATCTAATAATGACTCTTTAGGAGTTTGTATAATTTCACCTGTTTCATTTCTATAAATAAGGTTTTTAATTGAATCTATTTTTGAAACTTGGTTAGACTCTAAAACATCAATTAGAGTAGGAAAAGCAACATCTCCAGGGCCATTTATGATATAATCTACAAAAGGAGCTTCTATAGAAACTTTAAATTGATTTGAGGCAAAATATCCACCCCAAATAGTAATACAGCTTGGATAATGCTCCTTAATTTTTTTGGTAAAAGGAATGGCCTGTTTAAGTTGAGGTCCTGGCATAACAGTGCAACAAAAATAGGTGTAATCTCCAGTTTCAAAATAAGAATTAATAGTATTCCAGGGATCTGGTTCTAAGTTTCCGTCAACGAAAACAAATTCATATTTACCATAAATTGAAGCTCCAACTTGCAATATAGAATTAGGGATTCTATGCTTACCATTAGCACTTCTAGGATTAAATATGATGATTTTGTTTTGTTTCATAATATGTATTAGAGATAATTAGAATTTTTAAAAACCATGATAACTCCTGTTAAATATTCTTTTTCTTCTTCAAAGATAGTAGTCATTTCTGCATTATACTTTTTTTCTTGATTTTTTAACTTTAAAGAATATAATAATTTTAATTTTCCGAAAGAAGTAAATACTTTAGAACGTAACTCTGTTATTGTTTTTCCTCTTTTTATGTTAGTGTCAGTTTTTCTTATTCTTTTACAGGATTGGTTTTTGAAACCTAAATCATGGAAGTATTTTATAGTATCATCTATTGTTTTAAATTCAATGTTACATTGTCTAATCCCAAATAACTTTTTACATTTTTCATTAATAAAATCTATTTCTTTTTCTGAAACAGAGTCTAACCAAATACTTTCATTAATAACTAAAGTTCCTTGATCTTTTAAAATTTTATTCAAAAAGAAAAGTACTTCCTTTAACGTTTTTTGATTTAAAATCCCTAGAACGGATTCAATATAAACAATGTCAATAGAATTTTCTTGAATTGTATTTTTATCATTACTATGAATGAGCTCAATCTGATTTTTTAAACCACAAAATTTTATTCTTTTACGGGCTGCCTCTAACATTTTATGACTTGCATCTATCCCAGTTAAATGTATAGTTGGATACTTACTTTTCAGTTTTATTAAAGTACCGCCAGTTCCGACTCCAAATTCTACTATTTTTTCAGATCCTTGAATATTCAATTTATCAATCAACAGATCTGTTCCGCTTTCTCCATTTGCATGAAGAAAATCTGAATTAATGGAAGTATTAAAGTCTAATATTGAAGACATCTGTAAGTCTTGGTTTGATGATAAAATTACGTAAATTTATAAGCTTAAAAGGCATTAAATATTTATGAAGCTAAAAGAGCCAATTAAAACGCTACCAAAATTAGCATACGTAAATTTTTTCCCAAGCCCTCATATTGTAGATAAAGAGCTGAAGTTAAAAGAGTATAGAAATGCATTCGATTTTTTATTTTTCCTGAAAGATTATTTTCAAATTACTGTTTTTGATTTTATTGGAATCACTGCTTCATTTAAAAAAGAAGATATTTCATTTAAATATTTTAAAACATCTTCAAGTTCAAAGCTAAGAATCCCTTTAAAACTGTTTCTCACACTAAGAAAACAACAACCAGAGGTCATCTATATACAAGGCTTAGGATATCCACACTTTATAATTATTATGAAGTGGTTTTTGAAATCTGACACCAAAATATTAGTGCATGATCACGCTAATTCGATTCCTAAAAAATCAAAGTTTTTTATCTTTAAAAAGGCGGATTCTTATGTGCATAACTATTTATTTACTTCAAAACAATTAGCAGAGCCTTGGTTGAAAATGGGATTAATTTCTTCAGAAGAAAAAATTATTGAATGTGTTGAAGGGTCGACTCAATTTAAGTTTAATCCAGAGATTAAAAAGGAAAAAAACTCTTTTTTATGGGTTGGTAGATTAGATAAGAATAAAGACCCTCTAACAGTGTTAAATGCTTTTAAAGAATATCAAAATCATACCAATGCTATATTAACGATGTTCTATACAGAGACAGAATTATTGTCAGAAGTAAGAGACTTTATTAAAACAAATTCACTTGAAAAAAATATAGTTTTAAAAGGTGCTATTAAAAACGAAGAATTAGAGTTTTGGTATCAAAAAAGCGAGTTTTTTATTTTAGGGTCGCGTAAAGAAGGAGGTCCTTTTTCATTAATAGAAGCTATGGCTTGTGGATGCATTCCCGTTGTTACCAATATACCTGCTCATTTTGCAATGACAAATCAAGGAACATGTGGGTATCTTTTTGAACCAGGTAATTCTGATAGTTTGTTAAAGGTTTTGAAATCAATAAATTCTGAAAAAAATAAAGAAAAGAGTTCTCAAGTATTAAATTATTTTGAGAACAATTTATCGCATAAAGCAATTGCAACTATAATTAAAAATGCAGTAGGTTAGAAATTGTATTTTCATACACTTTATTAGCTTCTTCTAATAATTTTTTATCCCAAGGAATTTGCTTAGAATTGGTTTTAAAAATAGCTCCTTTTTTAATGTTTTCTGAAGGATCACCCCAAACTTGTGTATATTGTTTTAATTGATACTTTGGAGATAGCATTTCTTTTATTTCTAAAAAATCACTTAGCTTTTTCAATGCTATTTCTTTTTCAGAAAGTAATGATTCATAAGTTAAAAATAACCACTGAGATCGGTCTACTTTATTGATTAAAAGTGAAAAATAGTTAAGTCGTTCAACGTACATTTTTGTAATGTCGTTTTGTGACATTGGTTTTTGTTTTCTTTCTGCCAATAAAAAAATACTCGATAAAGTTTCTTCAGGCTTTCGAAGTAAAATGATAAGCTTTATATCTTTAGAATTTAATAATTCTATTTCAGGTGTAATTGAATGATGGTTTACTTGATTTGCAACCCACTTTATTGATTTAAAAAGGCTCTTTGATTTTCTTTTAATATCAAATTCAGCTAAGTCAAAACTTTTAGAATCATTGTATTTAATTAGGTATTCTCCAAATCCAGCAATTTCATTATTTGAAGTTAAAATATGCATTAAAAGTGAGCTTCCACTTCTTGGGTGACCCATTAAAAAAAGATGTTTCTGATTCTTTTTTTGAAAGAGAGTTTTCCAAACAGAACAAAGTAAGTTTTTTAATAGATTTTTCATTTGCTCGAATATATATCTAAATAAGAAAGCAATGTTTGTTCAATATTTGGGTATTCAGGAAAATTGACTTGCTTCTTTTCAATGAAAGATGAACATCCCTCTGTAAATTCTTCAGGATTAGTGCCTAAAAACCAATGTTCAGCACTTTCTGCAAAACCCACTTTTTTTGAAACAATTGCTGTTTTATTTGCAATTGCTTCAGCAAAAACCATCCCGTAAGATTCAAATGAACTTGGATGTAATAGCACTTTCGATTGAGATAAATAGTGCTGTGTTTCAGTATATGAAAGCGTTCCTTTTAGCTCAATATTCTGTTCTAAATGATGCTGTTTTATTTCATTTTTTAATTTTTCTTTTAATAGTCCATCACCAATGATTACAGCTATAATAGTTGGAAACTTTTCTTTTAATAAATATATGGTTTGAATAAAATCAGTATAGTTTTTTAAAGAAATTAATGAGCCA
>JAHRWC010000031.1 GCA_019090365.1 Flavobacteriaceae bacterium | reverse complement strand
CGTCGGCAGCGTCAGATGTGTATAAGAGACAGGTTCCTGTAGGAGAATTGAATTTCATATAAAATATTTGATACAAATATAATTGATATATCAAATAAATAAAATTGAATACCCAACTTTAACTTATTTTAACAACGAATGGATAATTAATCAAGAAGATAAAACCCTTAAAATTATAAATATCTTCCTAGCAATTTATTTAAAAAAAACATTTCAAAAATAAGTGTAACTTTAGATTGCTATAAAAATCAATACTACTATGAAAAAGTTATTACTTACAATATTCTGTTTATTTACTTTGATTTGTTTTTCACAATCTGACAATTCTTTAAACATAGATAAAAGCTTAGATGATATAATTAAATTAGAAAAACGTGCAGGCAAGAAAAAATTAGATTTTAAAAGAAACCCAAATACTTCTAATTATGATTTAAAATACCATCGATTAGAATGGGATATTGATCCTGCTGTACATTACATAAATGGAAACGTAACTTCATATTTTACAGCTAATGAAGAGATATCTACAGTTACATTCGATTTGGCTAGTAACATGAATGTTACAGAAGTTTTGCAAAGAGGAATTGCTTTATCCTATACTCAAAATGCAAATGATGAGCTTATTATTACGCTTCCAATAATTCAAAATACAGGTGTTTTAGATTCATTAACTGTTACTTATAATGGTATTCCTGCAAATACAGGTTTTGGTTCATTTGACACTTCTACTCATGATGGAACACCTGTTCTTTCAACATTATCTGAACCATTTGGGGCCAAAGAATGGTGGCCTTGTAAACAAGATTTGATAGATAAAATTGATTCGATAGATATTTATGTAACACATCCATCAGCATATAAAACAGCATCTAATGGTTTGTTGCTTTCTGAAACAATTAATGGTTCAAGTACTACAACTCATTGGCAACATAATTATCCAATACCAGCTTATTTAATTGCGATTGCAGTTTCAAATTATGTAACCTATAGCGATCATATTGATAACGGTGATTTTGATATTGTTAATTATGTCTATCCAGAAAACTTAGATTTTGTACAAACAAGAACTAGTGTTGCTGTAGATATAATGAATTTATTTAGTGACTTGTTTGAAATATATCCCTATGCAGATGAAAAATATGGTCATGTAGAACATAGTGGTTTTAGTATGGAACATACTACCATGTCTCTTATGGGTGATTGGTCTCGTGACACTGTAGCTCATGAGCTGGCTCATCAATGGTTTGGAAATAAGATTACATGTGGAGATTGGGAAGATATTTGGTTAAATGAAGGGTATGCTACATACTTATCTGCATTAGTAATTGAAAATTTTGATGGAGAAAATGCTTTTAGAAGTTGGAGAAGTTCTGCAATTAACTTTATAAGTTCAAATGAATCTTTATTAGTTACTGACCCATTAACTATAGGGGGAATTTTTAATAATGAGGTCTATTGGAAAGGTGCTATGGTATTACATATGCTACGTTATAAATTTGGTGATGAAATATTCTTTCAAGCCTCAAAAAATTATTTAGCAGACCCTAATTTAGCATATGGTACCGCAAGAACAATAGATTTACAAAATCATTTTGAAAATGTAAGTGGAACAGATTTGACTGAATTTTTTAATGATTGGTTTGTTGGAAAAGGATACCCAAGTTTTCAATTAACATGGAATCAAAATAATACTAGTCAGCAGCTTAATTTTACAGTAAACCAAACTCAATCACATTCTTCTGTTTCATTTTTTGAAACCCCTTTTTCAATTTGGATATTTGCAGCTGGTCAAGCACCAGAATTGCATCGTTTTGAATTAACTGAAAATAATCAGTCATTTAGCATACCGCTTACATATGATGTATTAGGGCTTGAATTTAATCCTCTTAAAGATATAGTTGCAAAAAATAATACAGTAGTTTTAGGTATTAATAATAACGAATTTTTAAACAATATTACTATTTACCCAAACCCAACAAAAGATCTTTTATTGGTTAATAATCCCTCTAACATTAAAATTTATGATGTTAGTATTTATAACATGTTAGGGCAAATTGTTTACAAAAGTGATAAATTAAATGAAACCATTTCTTTGAAGAATTTTGCAAGGGGAATGTATATCACTGAAATTAATACAATTAGTGGTAAAGTATTAAAAAAAATAATTAAAGAATAATTAACTCCTTCTTTTATATTGTTTCATCATTCATAGGTTTTTATGAATCATTATGCATTATTTGATATCAAACTTATATTACTGAAATATACTGTAAACAAGCTTTGTTATACAAATTTGAAAGGCATTCTAATTAATGACGACCTAACATAAAATAGGCTTCTAAATCATATATCCCTTTTAATGTTTCAGAATTCCTTAAACTATTTAATATGAAGAAAACACTTATAACATTACTTTTCATCATTTCTGGTGTTACTGTAAGCTCACAATCATTAGATTATAATACCAAAAAAGGATTTGTAGCTGAAGGTTATGATGTAGTTTCATATTTTAAGAATACTGCAATTGAAGGTACTAATAAGTTTGTATCTACTCACGATAGTGTTAAGTACAAATTTTCCTCTCAAGAAAACTTAGACACTTTTAATGCAAATCCAACAAAATACATTCCTCAATATGGAGGATACTGTGCTTATGCAATAGCAGTAAAAGCTAAGAAAGTTTCTGTAGATCCTAAAACCTTCGAAATTAGAGATGGTAAACTATTTTTATTTTATAATTCTTGGGGAACAAACACGCTCGAATCTTGGCTAAATGAATCTCCAAAAGATTTAATACTAACCGCAGATGAGAAATGGAATACAATTTCACAAAAGAAATAATTAATCCTTACTTCAAATAAAAGATGAATGTATTGCTTTACTTTTTTCTTGGGCTTGTACTTGCAATGATAGGTGCTTTACCTTTAGGTACAACTAATGTTGCTGTTATTAACACTACTATTAAAGAGAATGTACAATGTGCTTTAAAAATAGTATATACAGCTGCAGTAGCAGAATTGATTTTAGTTATGATTGCCTTAGCTTTTAATATGCAAATAGAAAGTTTTGTAGATATGAATATTTGGCTTCAATATGTAATCGCAATTATATTATTAGGCATTGGTATCGTACTATCTTTTGGTAGAAAAGAATGTGTGAAAGATGAAAATGAAGAGTGTATTATAATTAAAAAAAGGTATAACATTTCAAAACAAATGTTAGGTTTTATATTAGGGCTTTTCAATCCTACTGTATTGATATATTGGATTTTAATTATTTCATTGTTAAATAAAAAAATGTTATCCTTAACTATAAATATTGAATATTTAGTTTTAGCTTTATTTCTTATTGGTGTTTTCTTCGGAAAGGTTTTAGTATTGTATGGCTACGGAAAGTTTAGTCATATATTGAAACTAAGAATGAAAAACTTAACAACCAGCATTAATAGAATTATTGGTGTATTATTAGTTTGTATTTCAATATTTCAGTTTACCAAATTATATTATTTCTAAACATTTTTTTATTTGGTATTCAACTTATCAACATGTAACATATAAGTTGCTATCGCATCAAGTTCAACATCAGTAATGTTTTTTAAAAAGCCATCAATATTTGCTTGCATAACTGCAACTTGTGAAGCTGTTGTGTCGACAATTGGCTTAGACTTACCTCTAAGGAAATCAACAATATCACCATTTTTCGCTTTATAAATGGTCATAATCTCTATAACTGAAGGCCCTACTTTTTTACGATCTACATCATGACAAGTGATACATGTCTTTTCAGAAAACAATCTGTTTCCCAAAAATATTTTTGAATCTTCACTTAATTCAGGATGTGCAGTAACATCATTATTATCATTGGATTTTGTATCAGTTTTACAACTTGATACCAATAAAATAATACTTAGAAAATAGAATAAACGAATCATAGGATAGTACTTATTTAAAGCACTATCAAAGATACTAAAAGAATAGTGGCAAACCTTTGTTATTCAATAAGAAAACTTATTTCAATTTTTGCTTTATTTATGATAAACCAATTGTCTTTAAAAATTTATTTGAAAACATCTTTTGCATATCTGGAGTTAGTAATTTCTCCCGTTGTTCAATCCATACATTAGCTTCACTAGAAAACATATGGTTTAATAATCCTGGAAATTTCCAATCACAATTTTTTCCCCAATGAATTGTAAATGGAATGTTGTTTTCTTTTAAGACTTCAATCATTCGTCCAGCATATTCTTTCAAACTCATTATTTTTTTTGTTTTATTCCATAGCACACCATCAATTTCAATCATACAAGTAATAGGAAATTTAGTGAAACCTAATGTAGCTTTCGTTTGTTTTACAAAACGTAAAGCAAAGATTCCTGGAATAGGTCCTTCATCTCGGGTTAGTTTCCCTAGAAGACTCATTGCTTTTTCGGAGTGTTTATGATCAATACCAAAGGAACATGCAAAAGCAGGCCCTTGATATGGTGCGTCCCAGAAGATTTCTTTAAGCATACCAGTTGTTTCTTCATTTACTTCAGGTAGAATTGTTTTTCGAAGGCGTTTTACTAACCAAGGTATACTCTTCGGAAAGTTTTCAGCAAGCTTTACAAAGAGATAGATTAAATCTTTATATAACGATTCTTTAATGATAGGAAAAGGATCTGGATAAGGTTCCTGATACGGTTTTTTGTACATGACCTCAACTACACAATTGGAATCATCACTATATTGATTGTTGAATATTTTGAAATGATACGGTCGGTTCCCTTTTCCTTGTCCATCTGTTTCTCCATGTATGACAAAATCTGAATTATTGAAATCCATTGTATTTGCGAGTTTAAAAGCCACACTCTTAGGCACCTTTTTCACATAACGCTTTAAGAGAAATACAGGTTCCGCTTCTACCACTACTCCATGTATAAAACCAAAACCACCCAACCCAACCAAAGCAGCATAAAATAATTCATCATCTCTTATCACTCTTGCATTTAATGTATGAACAAAATCATCACTTAAGCCTGGTTTTGAGTCTGGCTCAAGATATACTATATCATCTGGATTTGGACCTATAATAAGGTTGAGACCTACAACATAATCTTGAACTGCTCCTGCATCTAGGCCAGAACCGTGAACACCTGTTGAGATGCATCCTGCAATGGTTTGTCCATTACTAGCACCACTCGATTTTAGTGATTTACCATTTTCCGCTAAGGTTTCAGATAGTTCTTTGATGGTATTACCACATTCAAATAAAAACAAATTGCTAGGATCATAAGTAGAATCTTGATGGCAATCATTGGCATGAATAGGCATGGATATATTCATAAAACCATTATAATGCATTCTATCCTTATGACTCGCAATATTATTCATAGACCATGCAGATCCATAGGCACGAAACCCATCTCCTGCAACTTGTGTTTCCTTAATTAACCTCTGTATTTCTTTTGCTACATCGTTATATCGATCAATTTTATTAGGCATCAGCCTTTCACCTTCTAGTTTAGTTTGATATAAAAGCTTTAAATCGAATGGTCCGTTTTTGTGTAATGTATTCCATTCTTTTAATAATTTTGATTTTGTAGTTGCCATGCTGTTTTAATTTGAAGGTTTTTCACATACATATTTAATTTTCATTTTTCTTTTCTTTCCTAACGTTATTGCGTTAAGAAAAAAACCTCCAAATGTTGTGCGATATTCAATGATGTTTAATTTACCCGATTCGCATGCTTCTTCTTCTTTAATAAGAAAAGTGAAATCTTTTGAAGTAAAACTTTTTTTAATAATAGTATCCTTCTCGACTACTGCCATTCCTCGATAGTAATCATCTCTATCTGAAAATGGATCTAGTTGTGGTGCGCCATTTATATTTCTCAATCGTACAGAATAACAAGATGTTAGTGAACAGATTATAATTGTAAGTAAGATAAATTTAAACTGTTTCATAATAAAAATATTAAAGTAT
>JAHRWC010000030.1 GCA_019090365.1 Flavobacteriaceae bacterium | reverse complement strand
TTTTTCCATTGTGCTTGACCGTCAAAACTAATTTTATTTACACCACCTGAAGCAACGGCAAATAAAATACCATCATCTTCTACATATAAATGACTTACGTATCCTTTAGTTTTTGGTGATTTGTCCCAGAGATCAGCTCCAGAATTAGTATCTAATAAGTATATTTTAGATTGACTTTTACTTGATGCCAATTTCCCTAATCCTTTTTTACCAGAATTATCTACATTACTTACCACAGCTATCCCTTGAGGCAGAATTTCAAAATTAACAACTCCTCCTTTTACTTTTTGAGGATCTTCCCATAATAGATTTCCGCTTGACATGTCAATTTTATGGATTTTAGTGTTTGATCCATTCGCACTAGCTGTAAAAGCATATAGTTGTGTATTATCAGCATCTTTTGCCATCCAACTCGCATTTTTAAGATCATTTTGCCATGAAACATTTCCTGAATTCATGTTGATTTTCATAATTCCTTTGGTCGTTGGCACCATGAGTTCATCACCAATCAACATTGATCTTCCACAAACAGCCTGACCTCCTTTAAATTTAAAAAAGCTTATTTGTTCTCCTGTGATAAGATCGTAGATAGCAATTCCCATTGCATATTTTTCAGAGGCACGACGTTGCCCACTTATAATTAGTTTATTGTTAGGCATCAGTACATTTGAAGTAGAAACAGCTTTCCAACCATTTTTTTCAGTACTAAAAAGAACTTTTCCAGACATATAATCAATTACAGCAGTTTTTGTAGTCATACCGCCAAATCCTGTTTGTCCAACAGTTACATAGGGTGCATTTGGAATAAAGTTTAATTCCTCAGGTTTTACTCTACCGTAATCTGTAAAATTGAATAATATATCATTTGATCCAGATTTTATACCTACTAAACCATCATTGGTAGCAACCACTAATGGTCCTCCTTGTGTGATGGTCATTTCGTTGATTTTTGCACCAACATCATAACGAAAATCTGGTGTTTCTGCTTTTTGTCCAATTGCCGTGGATGCAATTAGTAAACAAAGAAGCATTTTTAAATACGTTGAAGTTTTCATAATTATAGATTTTAATATCATGTTCAAAGATGCCGTATAAATAAACTTATTACAATACGTCAATTGCCCTATTATTTGCGTTAACTGTTAATATATAGTGTTTTATAAAAAATAAAACCGGAAATAAAACATAGTTTCATTCCCGGTTTCCACGTAAAAACCTCAACACTGAGATTATTTTTATATGGTAATTATTTAGTAAGAAATATTAAATGCTCCGTTTGTTACATTTACTGAATCAGAAGGGTCTAAAGGATTTACACCAACAAAAGAGAATGTCCCTTTCATATTGCTTCCTGTATCTTCAGTAACATTAAGCTCACCTGTTGTTATTGCAACATATGTTATAACCGATCCAATAGGATCACTTGGGTCTGTTACAATTCCATAAGATGCAATCGTTGAAGGAGAAACACTATAAGCACCAACACCTGTATAAGCATTTACATTAAACTGAATAGTTTCTTGTGCTTTAGGTCCTGTAATTGCAACTACAGTTCCTCCATTTAATACCTGAATTTGTGTGAATGCTGGGTCAGATTCAAAAGCCGCTCCATCTACAGACGCTGTTAAAGTTCCAGCTGAAGCACCACCACCTCCACCATCATCATCATTGTTATCATCATCACTGCTACATGAAGCAAATACCATTGCTAAACATACTATTGATAAATAAATTGTTTTTCTTAAAGTTTTCATTTGTTGAGTTTTAATTAATTAATATGAAGCAAAGATGCCCCAGAACCCAACTGCATACAATACGGCAATTGCCCTATTATTAAAATTTAATATGTGAAAAGTGATTTTTTAATCCTTCCATTTTCTCCTGAAGTTTCTTTAAAAACAACTTATGAGACTCACTATTCGGATTAAAAGGCTTGTGTTGTAGACCTGCTTGTATTGTTGAAATTTCTTTCTGAATTGTATTTGTTTCCTCAGAAATCCACACATTTTTAAACGCTTCCCAAATAATTGAAATGGCTGTGTTATTAGGATGAATTAGGTCTTCATTATAAAAACGATAGTCTCTTAGTTCATCCACCATTATTTCAAATGAAGGAAAATAATAAATTCTATTTTTAGCAGAAACCTCTTTATGTAAACCTGTAATTAAATGCGCTTTACTTCGCGTATTTTCTATTACACCATCTTTTATATGACGTACAGGTGAAACGGTAGTAATAACATTTACTGTTGGATTAATCGATTTTATTAAAGTTATCGTATTATCAATACTTGCTGATATGTCTTCTTCGGAAAGAATTCCTTTTAAAAATTTTTTCTGAGGTACTTTATAACAATTTGCTACAATAGAATCTGTTTCTATAAACCGATATACCCAAGAAGTTCCGTAGGTAAAAATAATATGTGAAGCTGATTTTAAATATTCATTTAACTGAAGAAGTCTTTTATTTAAATTCTTTAAATAAGTTTCTTTTTCTATTTCTGAAAGCTCCGAATGAACCTCATAGCAACACCATTTTTCATTGTGATAAAAAATATCATCATCTGTAAAGTAGTTTTTATTAATCGCACGAGTCACTAATTTTTCAATAGCAATTGGATGAAAAATAATTCCGAAGGGATTCACTAAGTTTTGAAACTTAAAATATTCAAATTTTTCACCAATATTTGTAGCAAAGCAAGAACCCAACAATAACACTTTTGAAGAATAATCGATTTGATTTTTCTCTGGCTGAAGTGTTATTTTGGTATGTAATTTAATCATTACAATATATAGTCTTTAGCTTTTTCAAGGGCTTCAGATAATCCAGCTGGGTTTTTACCTCCCGCAGTTGCGAAAAATGGCTGTCCACCTCCACCTCCTTGTATAAATTTACCTAATTCTCTTACAACTTGTCCTGCATTCAATCCTTTAGATGCAACTATTTCTTTAGAAATATAGCAAGATAATAATGCTTTTCCGTTATGTTCAGCTCCAAATAGAATAAATAAATTAGAGGATTCACCGCCTAATTCAAAACTTAAATCTTTCATTCCAGCAGCATCAACATCTACTCTTTTAGCTAAGAAATTGACTCCATTGATTTCTTCAAACTCACTCTTTAAATCGCCTTTCAAGTTTTTAGCCTTGTCTTTTTGAAGTGATTCAAT
>JAHRWC010000451.1 GCA_019090365.1 Flavobacteriaceae bacterium | reverse complement strand
TTAATGAAGAAAGTTTTATAGATTTAAGAAATACATATAGTATCGATTTCAATTTATTTAATCTTTTCTATTTATTTTCTGCTATCGTTGGGTTTTTTATAGCTACAATATTGCTAATAAAAAAGAATCAAGACAGAGTTTCAAAGTTATTGGTAAGTGGATTTGTGTTAATTAATGCGTTATTTATTTTTCATATATTTTTATTTTTCACAAAGCTACAGTTTAGAGTACCTCATATATTATATATGTCTGCTTTAAGTGTGTATTTATATGGTCCATTAATTTATTTTTATTTTAAAAGAGTTGCTTTAAATTATAAGTTAAGAAAAATAGATTTGTTACATTTATTACCTACACTTTTCATTTTCATTTTTATGTTTCCTATTCTTATAATGTCAGGAAGTGAAAAGCTTAAAATAATGTTAGATGTTGGGATCATTAATAAAGAGCCTTATTTAAATTATATCGTTGTAACTAAATTTATTTCACTTGTTGTATATGGATACTTGATATTAAAAGTGTATTTATCTTCTAAAACTAAAATGGCTACCTATTCTTTATCGGTTCAGAAATGGTTTAAAATGTTAGTGATTTTTACTGAAGTATATGTTATTTCATATGTAGTTTATGGTTTAACTATTATAGGTGTTATACCAAAATTTGATTTTCTATTTAGTTTTCAAATCATTTTAATGGCTTCAATGGTGTTATATATAGGTTATTCATCTTTTTTAAGCCCTTCATTATTGTCGAATAAATTTTCAGTAAAGAAAATTAAGTATAAAAAATCAGGACTTACTATAAAATTTTCTGAAGAATTAAAGGATAAACTTATTTATTTACTAGAAGAAGAAAAGATTTATAGAATGAATAATGTGAACCTTAATTATCTTTCTGAAAGGTTAGGAACTTCAAGGCATAATACTTCACAAATAATAAATGAACATTTTAATTTAAACTTCTTCGAATTAATTAATAAGTATCGAATTAATGAAGCTTCACAAATCTTAAAAATGGACACAAATAACAATTTAAACATTATAGATGTGGCTTATGAAGTGGGCTTTAATAATAAGGTAACTTTTAACAAATCTTTTAAGAAATTCCTAGATACTACTCCTTCAAGGTATATTTTAACTCTTCGTCCGTAAAATTTTGGGAAATTTGCATTAAAATGGTTAAATATTATAGGCATTGTCTTAAAATTTTAACATTTTTTTGTAATTTTGTTCCACAACCATCATGAAAAGCTTGAAGTGATTTTATACGAAATTCTTTTGCTTAAGTTTTTATTATTAATCGTTAGATTTTATTTGAATTAAATTTTTTTCTTCAAGCTTTTGGGTTGTAAAAATTGAATGATAAAATGAATAATTAATTAAAAACCTTTTTATGAAAAGTAACTACACGTGGTTGATACTTTTGCTTTTTAGCATTACGTCAGTATTAGCACAAGAGAAAACTATCTCGGGAAATATTTCAGATGCCACTGGATTCCCTCTCCCTGGAGTAAATGTGATTATTAAAGGTACTACTAGCGGTACACAATCAGATTTTGATGGAAACTATACATTACAAGTAAATAATGGTCAGACCATTGTTTATAGTTATGTAGGTTTTAAAACTGAAGAGCGTATCGTTGGAGCAAATAGTACAATTGATTTATTATTACAAGAAGATGCAGCCGTACTAGAAGAAGTAGTTGTGACGGGTTATTCTGCTCGTAAAAGAACAGTACAAACTTCAGCAGTTGTTTCAATCTCTGCAACAGAAATTGCAGAACTTTCTCCAACAACGAGTATTGATAACTTGTTACAAGGTAAAGCAGCAGGGGTACAAGTTACTTCAGCTAATGGTAAGCCTGGACAAGGAGCTTTCGTTCGTATTAGAGGTGTTGGTTCATTATCTGCAGGAGCATCATCTCCTTTATATGTAGTTGATGGTTCAATTATTAGAGAGGAAGATTTAGGTACAATTCCTAATGAGGATATTGAAAACATTACAATCTTAAAAGATGCTGCAACAACTTCTAGATATGGTTCTAGGGGTGCAAGTGGTGTTGTTGTGATTACAACTAAATCTGGTAGTAGAACAAAAGATGCAACAGTTAGATTTAGTTCAAGATATGGTGTGACAAATAGAATTACACCAAATTTTGAAGTGATGGATGCTGCACAAAAACTACAATATGAAAGAGAGTTATTCTTATTGGATGTTTCTGCTGCTAGTACATTACCTGGAGTAACAACAGATGCAGGAAGCCCAGAAAGACAATTCTTATTAGATAATCAAACAGATTGGCAAGACCTTATGTTAAGAACAGGTATTATTCAAAGTAATAATGTTTCTTTTTCAGGAGGTGCTGAAAACATGGATTATTATTTCTCTGTAGGGCATGATAGAAATACTGGAATCATTGATCAATTAAGTGGTTTTGAAAAAGTAAACGCTAGATTGAATGTTAAATTTGATGCTAAGGAATGGTTGAAATTAGGTGTAAATGTTGGATATGCAAGATCTACAAGTGATGAGCCAAGAGATAGAAATAATGCTCAAAACCCATTTAGAGCAATGTACGATTATAACCCATATGAAACGGAATTCGTTTTAGATGAAGATGGTAATGTAACATTTGATGAAAATGGAGATCCAATATATAGCCCAACTCATACAACATTCAATGTTAGAGGAGCTTTATTGTCAGAACCAGCTGAAGACATTAAAAATAACTTGCTTACAAATATTGATGCACAAGTAATATTTTCAGATAGATTTAGCTACGGGTTAAATGTAGCAATGAATGGTATTAATGAACGTACTGAAAGTTATTCTAAACCAGGTGGAATTTTAGATGATATTATTGGTGATGCTGATAATCCAGGTAATAAATTAGATACTGGAGCTTATAGATATGACTTTACAATAGGTAATCGTTTAAATTATAACTTAAATACAGATACTCATAGTTTAAATGCATTAGGTTTATTTGAATATAACTATAATGAGAACAAAGGATATCAAGTAAGAAGTATTGGTTTCCCTTCGGCATCTTTAACAACGCAAGCTAATGCTGCGGAAGTTACTAACGGTACTACAACTAGAAACATACTTACATTAGTATCTTATGGTTTATTTACTGATTATGATTATAAAGAAAAATACTTAGCTTCAGCTTCTGTAAGATATGATGGTTCTTCAAACTTTGGAGAAGATAATACTTTCGGAATATTTTGGAGTGGAAGTTTAGGTTGGAACGTTGCAAAAGAAGATTTCTTTAAAGCGGAATGGATTAATGATTTAAAAATAAGAGCTGCTTACGGAACAACAGGTAATAGAAACGGTATTGGTAGATATTCTCCACAAGATAATGTTGCTTTCGATTCTTACCCAGGTGGTTCTGCAACAAGACCTTCTAATATTGGTAACCCAGAATTAAAATGGGAAACTACTACTACTACAAACATAGGTTTAGAGTTGAACATGTTTAATAACAGAATTAGAACAGTAGTTGATTACTTTATTAGAGATACTGAAGATTTATTATTTAGCATACCAAAAGCTCATGAAGCGGGTGTAGGTAGTATTGAAGGTAACCTTGGTGAAATCCAAAATAAAGGTTTAGAGCTTTCTTTACAAGCAGATGTTTTAAGATCTGAAGGTTTAAAATGGACTGTAGGAGGTAATATTGTATTCTTAGATACTCAGATTGTAAGTTTACCTGATGGTGAAGATGTAACTCCAGATGATGCATTTAATATTGCATTTAGTGAAGGTACATTAATTAATGAGCATTTCTTAGTAAGATATGCTGGTGTAGATCCTTCAAATGGAGCTCCATTATTTTATGGTGCTGATGGAGAAAAGTATAGAGCTGGAGATCTTCCAGAAGGAGAAAATAGAGTATTCCAAGGAAAATCTGCAATTGCAGATACAGAAGGTGGATTCTTTTCTAATTTCAATTATAAAGGATTTGGTTTAAGAGCTGATTTTGTATTTAAGGCAGGTAACTGGATTAACAACTTTGTTAGATCAAACCTAAATTCAGATGGTATTAATGTAGATGATAACCAAGCATTAAGCGCATTCAACTATTGGAAACAACCAGGTGATACTAATGTTCACCCAAGTCCTATTTATAGAGATGAAGCGAATTCGATTAACTCTGATAGATTCTTAGAAAAAGGTGATTATATTCGTATGAGAAACGTAACATTATCTTATACATTCCCTAAAGCAAAACTTGACAAAGTGCCTTTTAATTCTTTAAGAATTTATGTTCAAGGACAAAATCTATTGACATTCACTGAATTTTATGGAGATCCTGAAGTAGGTATTTCGTCTGGAGAAACTATCGATTTTGCTGATGTTGTAGCTCCTGGTGAGGCAACTCTATATAGTTACCCAAATACAAAATCTATACAAGTAGGAATAGACGTAAGTTTCTAATATAAAAAACATGATAATGAAAAAATATATAAATAAATTATTAATAATATTTCTTATTGCAGGTACTATTGTATCATGTGATAATAATTTAGATCAGTTACCATACGACGAGTTTGCTACAGATAATGCATATATAACAGCTTCCGATTTTGAAAATGGAATTCGTGGTGTATATTTAGCATTAATTCAAGGTGGAATATATGGTAGTAGTGATGCAGGTTCAATGTTAAGTGCTCCTGATGTTTTATCAGATAATGTGACTTTAGCTCAAGGAGGACGTTTTACAAAACGTTATTTACATGATTATAACTTTAATTCAAACTCTACCATGCAAACATTGTATGAAGATGCTTATGAATTAATTTATAGAGCGAACGTAGTATTATTTTATGCTGAAACTTTTGAAGGTGAAAGCAAAGCTAATATTGTTGCAGAAGCGAAAACTTTACGTGCCTTAGCACACTTTAATTTAGTGACTTTATTTGGTCAAATACCTACACAATCTGGTGATGCTAATTCTTCTTTAGGGATAGCATATTTAACTGAACCAGATCCAAGTATTGAACCATCAAGATTATCTGTTGGTGAAACATATAATCTTATCATTCAAGATTTAGTAGATGCAAGAGCAGATATTAATGAGAGTAATCCTGAAGCAAGAATGGGTAAAGATGCTGTTAATACTATTTTATCTAGAGTTTACCTATACATGGGGCAATGGCAAAATGCAATTAATGCTGCTAATGCTGTTACTGAAGGTGTAGCTTCTATGGATAACTTTGTTGGAGTATGGGAAGATACAAGTAGAGATGGATTGATTTTTTATATTCCAAACGCTGAACCAATTTTAGGAAATAGTATAGGTGTAGCTTGGAGCCAAGGTTCAGCTAGTGCTTTAATTCCTGAATATGTTGCTTCTTTTGAGTTGTTTAATTTATTTGCTGATGATGATATTAGAAAATCAGCTTATATTCTTCCAGCAACAAGTGGTTCTAGTACATATAACGGAATTAAAAAGTTATTTGGAAGACCTGGTCAATCAAATGGTGAAGTAGATTATAAAATATTCCGTGCTTCTGAATCTTATTTGAATATGGCTGAAGCTGAATTTGCTTTAGGTAATGAAGGTGCTGCAAGAACAGCCCTTGATCAAGTAAGAAGTAATAGATATACTAGTCCTTCTTCAGGAGAAACAGGAAATGCATTAAGAGATGCTATCCGTTTAGAAAGAAGATTAGAATTTGCTTTTGAATACCAAAGATTTTTTGATCTTAAAAGATGGGGACTTTCAGTTCAAAGATCAGGAAGTGGTGATCAAGCTGATGGATCAGGAACACCTTCAGATGTTTTATCTTTAAGTGCAGGAAGCAATAAATTTCAACTTCCTATATCTCAAGAATCTATAGATGTAAATCCTAATTTACAACAGAACCCAGGTTATTAATTTAAAACTATTAAACAAATGAAAAATATATATTTAATACTTACAGTTGTTTTGTCTTCTTTATTAATGACTTCTTGTGATGTAGATCATGACAATTATGATTTAGATAGAGGGTCACTTGTTAATTTTGTCGAAGCTTTACAAATTGTGATTGTACCTGCAGGAGAGAATTCTACTGACTTAGAAATACAATTTATAAGTTCAGATATTGTTGCAACAGATAGAACATTTCAAGTATCAGTTGTTTCTGAAGAAACAACAATCGATGCTGAAAACTATTCGTTTAACTCATCTGTAGTAATGCCTGCTAATAATAATAGCGCAACATTTACTTTCACAGCAATTGATGTTTCTTTACCTACATCTTTTGGAGATGTGTTTTTAGCTTTTGAATCTGATGTAATTGGTGAAGTTACATTAGAAAGAAAAATTAATTTAAAAGTAAAAACTGACAATTAAAATAACAATACATTTTTAATTGTAAAATTAATAAAAGGCTGTTCTATTTATAGAACAGCCTTTTTTCTTTATGCATTTTAAAGAAGTGCCTAAAATCACACTTCAGTAATAAAACCCCTTTATTTATAAATACTTTTCATT